>JACPVN010000101.1 GCA_016191715.1 Ignavibacteriota bacterium
CAGCATGAGTTTAGGCAGTTCAACCCAAGATGCTGCGAACAACACAGCGTGTACGTACGCGTGGAATGCAGGTTCCGTAGTTCTTGCAGCAACAGGAAATGAAAACAAAACTTCGATAAGTTATCCTGCAGGTAATACTAATGTTATTGGTGTTGGTGCGGCTTCCAATTGCGGCGATAGAAAACGAAGCAGCAGTAATGCCGGCGAAGTGAATCCCGGTGTTTCCACAGATCCAAACGGTTACACATGCGATGGCGAACGTTGGTGGGGTTCGAGCTACGGTTCGACAACCAAAGATGCGGCGACTGCGGTTGATGTAATCGCTCCAACAATTCTTCCAACTACTGACATCGTAGGCGCTGGCGGATATGAAGCAGGCGATTATGATTTATACTTTAACGGAACATCATGTGCAACGCCGTATGCGGCTGGAGTATGCGCACTTATTATTTCAAAAAATCCCACGTGGACACCGACACAAGTTCGAAATCAATTGTGCAACACTGCACAAGATATTGTGAATGTAGAATCGGTTGCAGGATGGGACAGATATGCAGGTTATGGAATGGTTGATGCCGCCGCCGCAGTTGGCATCGGTGCAACTCCGACTGTTACCGTTACAGTTCCGAATGGGGCTGAAAACTGGACAGCAAATTCAAATCAAAATATTACATGGTCATCAACCGGAACAATTGCTAATGTTTCCATTGATTATTCAACGAACGGCGGTACAAACTGGACTTCCATTATTGCAAGCACTGCAAATGATGGTTCACATACATGGACGGTTGCAAACACACCAACCACGACCGCGCGTGTTCGCGTGAGTGATGCTTCAAATGGAGCAGTCACGGATATGAGCAATGCAAACTTCACCATCAGCGCACCGGATATAACTGCGCCGGTTATTTCCAATGTTGCATCTTCAGGCATTACCAACAGCACGGCAACAATTACTTGGACAACTGATGAAGCATCAAACTCAGTAGTTAATTATGGATTAACAACGAGCTATGGCAGTAATGCTTCAAACGCTTCAATGGTTACAAGTCATAGCGTTGCACTTTCAGGATTAACTGCAAACACGTTGTACCATTATCGTGTCAATTCAACAGATGCTTCAAGCAACACAGCAACATCGGGTGATTTTACATTTACAACTGCTAATACTCTGTCACCGATTGAAACATTTTCAGACGGAAACTTTACAGCGAATCCGGCTTGGGCTGGTTCAACAACTCAATTCAGTGTTGTTACAAGTAGTGATGCAGGCGCGGGTGCAACCAACTCGTTCACATTACGGTTAGCTTCATCAGCCTCTGCAACACGTTACCTCAGCACGCAGAGAACCGCTTCATGGGGAACGGAACAGTCATGGTCGTTCTGGATGGGAAGACGCGCACAAGCGGCAACAAGCACAAATTATAGTGTTGTTTGGCTTTGGGCGAATGAATCGAATCTGACTTCAACAACAGTTGATGGTTATCGAATTCTCTTTGGCGATAATTCCGGTGGTGATAATCTGTTTTTACAGCGTGTTACGAATGGAGTTGGAACAACAATTATGACATCAACAGGTACCACAACAAATGGAATCACTGATTATGGTTTCATGGTGAGAGTTACCCGCACAAGCGCTTCGTTCTGGAGAATTTACACCTCGACACTGCCAACAGCAAGTGGTAGTGGTGCCGTTGCATCTTCACAACCAACAGCCGCTAACACAACTGTTAGTCAGGGAACCGGTGTTACAAATTCAACATACACGACCTTTACAAATGGATATTTTGGTTTTGCAGCAACGACAACATCAGGTTCCTCGGCACGGCAAGCGGCAGAGTTCGACCAGCTGTATTTCGATGTCAGCGCTACTTCACCGATGGGGAAAGCAGTGTTTGAAGAACTCAAAACACAGTCTGATAACATGGTCCCACGACAATTCGAGTTACATCAAAACTATCCGAATCCGTTCAACCCAACGACGAACATTCGTTTCGAACTCCCGGTTGATGGATTTGTCACGATGACAGTTCACGACGTACTTGGAAAAGAAGTTGCCCGCATCATGAATGAAGAGCAAAAAGCAGGTTCATACGATGTGAATTTTGATGGTTCACAACTTTCAAGCGGAATTTATTTCTATCGTGTGAATGTGAGCGGAACAAATGGCTCATTGTTCAATGCTTCGAAGAAATTAGTCTTAATGAAGTAATTACTATTTTTCCGTCGGTTGAAACTGACAGCAATAGATATCTGTAAACAATAGCCGTTGACTTCAGTCAACGGAGAAAAAGCCGACTTCAAAAATGAGGTCGGTTTTTTTTGCATCGTAACTCCGTTTGCAACCTTACTAATTCCTCCGAGACCGAATCATTTACCTATGAAAGTTGCGGCGGGGGAGAAGATGTATTCTCAGCATCTCTAAAAAATTCCTTCCCCTTTAAGGGGAAGGTTAGGATGGGGTCGCGTGTCGGTTACAACTATGTTTGAATTTTAACTTCACCTGTTCGTTCCCTCGCTTTCTCATAAATTGTTTGCAGAACGCCATCTAAATTATTGAACACCTCATAGTTGACAAAGCGAAGCGTTTCGATTCCGTGTTCTCTCAGATATGCATCACGTTCTTTGTCTTTCGCAATTCCTTCATCGGTGTAGTGCTGACCGCC
>JACPVN010000482.1 GCA_016191715.1 Ignavibacteriota bacterium
ATCGCGGCATCGGTGGATGAGATTGATACGATGAGCAAACAACGCATTCCCGATGAACGCGTAAAACTGCGCGAGCGGGTTGCTCAACTTGCAAGCGATGTATCAATCATTGATGACAAACGGCTCGAACTGGAAATTTTATTACTCTCGGATAAACTCGATGTTACGGAAGAATGTGTTCGCTTCCGAAGTCACTTGAAATTTTTTCTTGATGCATTACAGAAAGATGAAGCGGCAGGACGGAAACTGACGTTCCTTCTGCAAGAGATGAACCGCGAAGCAAACACCATCGGCTCAAAAACATCTGATGCGGAAATTGCTCAGAAGGTCGTTCTCATCAAGGAAGAATTGGAAAAAATCAGGGAACAACTTCAGAACATCGAATGAACGAGCCAAAACTTTTTGTTTTTTCTGCTCCAAGCGGGTGCGGAAAGACAACGATTGCTCATGCGATTTTACAGCGACATCCTGAAATGATGTTTTCTGTTTCGGCAACCTCCCGTCCGAAACGTCCGAACGAGGTTGACGGCAAAGATTATTTCTTCATTTCGCTTGAAGAATTTATGAACAACATCCGCATCGGCGCATTGGTTGAATGGGAAGAGATTTATGGAAACTATTACGGCACGCTTCGCCATGAAGTGGAGAGGGCGTTGAATTCTGGCTTCTCGATGGTGTTTGATATTGATGTGAAAGGCGCGCTTTCCATCAAACGGCACTATCCCGAACAAGCAGTGTTGATTTTCATCGAGCCGCCAAGTCTTAATGAATTGATTCACCGGCTGAAGAACCGCAAGACGGAAGACAGCGAATCGCTGAAGCGGCGTATCGAACGCGTACCGATGGAAATGGAACAACGTGTTCTCTTCGACGAACATGCTGTCAATGATAATTTGGAAAAAGCAATTGCCGATGTTGATGCAATCATCAAGCGGTACAGTGACGAAGAACAGTTAACTCAGAGTGTTTGAACATCATATATTCACAATCAAGAAAGAATGAACATGGCAGTACGACCATTAGATATTATTAAACTCGATACAAAAGCGGACAACATTTTCGAAGCAATCGTGGTGATGTCGAAGCGGGCGAGGCAAATCAACGAAGAGATGAAAATTGAATTCAATCAGCGCGTCGAAATGCTTCCTCCGAAAATGATGGAAGAAGAAACCGAACCGGACCAACCGGTCACCAATCCCGACCAGATTCTTATCGCGCGTGATTTCGAGATGCGACCGAAACCAACGGAAACCGCTCTTGATGAAGTCATGGCGGATAAACTCTCCTTCCGTTACAAAGAATCGGAATTCTAACTTCATTTGTGCGTGGCAACCTGACGATGCTCAACGGTAAGCATATCATCCTTGGAGTAACGGGAGGAATTGCCGCGTATAAAATTCCGCTTCTCGTCCGGCTTCTGAAAAAAGCGAACGCGGAAGTGAAAGTGGTAATGACGAAACCGGCGGCGCAGTTCATTACGCCGGAAACGCTTGCCACTCTTTCCGGCAATGAAGTTGTCGTGGATATTTTTCCGCCCGAAGATTCTGTCGTCAAAGCGGACACATGGCATGTGAATCTTGGTCAGTGGGCGGATGCAATGCTCATTGCGCCGGCGACGGCAAACACACTCGCGAAACTTTCGCACGCCTACGCCGATAACGCGGTAACGATGCTGACGCTCGCACTTCGCTGTCCGTTAATTCTTTCCCCCGCAATGGATGTGGACATGTGGAATCATCCTGCAACGCAAAGCAATCTTTCCATGCTCAGACAACTCGGATATTTTGTCCTTCCGCCGGAAACAGGAGAACTTGCAAGCGGCTTGGTCGGTAAAGGAAGAATGCCGGAAGTAGAATTGCTCCTCAAATCGCTTGATACAATCCTTTCCCGCTCGTATGAAGATTTCCACGGCAAAAATATTTTAATTACCGCCGGACCAACGTATGAAGCGCTCGACCCTGTTCGGTTTATCGGGAATCGTTCGTCGGGGAAAATGGGATTTGCTCTTGCACATGCGGCTTCGTTGCGCGGTGCAAATGTTACGCTCGTCTCCGGGCCCGTTCATTTGGAAACGCCGAAGAATGTTCATCGCGTTGATGTTGAATCCGCCGGGCAGATGTTCGATTCCGTGATGAAACATCGAACGAAAAAAGATATCATCATCATGTCAGCCGCCGTTGCCGATTACACACCGCAGAAAGTTCATTCTGTAAAAATCAAAAAAGAAGAAATGAAGCAAGGTTGGGTGACTGTTCTGAAAAAAACGAAAGATATTCTCGGAACACTCGGCGCAAAAAAATCGAAGGAACTCCTTGTCGGCTTCGCGCTTGAAACGAATGACGGACTGAAGAACGCGAAAGAGAAACTGAAATCGAAGAATCTTGACTTTATCATCCTCAACAATGCTCTTGAAGAAGGCGCGGCATTCGGCGTTGATACAAACATCGTCAACATCATCTCAAAAAATGGGAAGACCGAGCGGCTTCCGAAAATGTCCAAGTTCGATGTTGCTAATGCTATCCTTGACCGCATCTCAAAGAAAATGAAAGCGTAACGATGCCATCACTCGAAGAAGAATTTCACTCCGTCATTGAAAACACAAAGCAGTATCTCGTGCAACAAACGGATTTATTCGGTAACATCATTTATAAAGAAGAGAAAAAAGAAGAAGTGACTATGGTTTCGGATGAACAGTGGGGGAAAGCAAAATCGCTCGACGAACTGAATAAACAGATTTGCACTTGTTTGAAATGTCCTCTCGGCGCAACGCGAACGAATTTTGTGTTCGGAGTCGGCAACCCGAACGCGGATGTCATGTTTATCGGAGAAGCGCCCGGCGCGGATGAAGACGCGCAAGGCGAGCCGTTTGTCGGACGCGCAGGACAACTGCTCAACAAAATCATCGAAGCGGTGCAGATGAAGCGGGAAGATGTGTATATCTGCAACATTCTGAAATGCAGACCGCCGGGCAACCGAGACCCGCAACCGACCGAAATGGAAACCTGCACACCGTATTTAACCGAACAAATCAAATTAGTGAAGCCGAAATTTATTATTTGTCTCGGACGAATTTCCGCTCAGTGGCTTTTGCAAACCAACGCGACGCTTGGTTCGTTGCGCGAAAAAGTGCATGACTATCACGGAACAAAACTTATCGTCACGTATCATCCTGCCGCGCTTCTCCGCAACCCGAATTGGAAATATCCCGCATGGGAAGATATGAAGATGTTCAAAAAACTGTACGATGAACTAAAGGCGAACAACTAATGGCTGAGTACATCGAACAGAAATACGGCGATGATGTTTCCGGCGGACGGATTCC
>JACPVN010000483.1 GCA_016191715.1 Ignavibacteriota bacterium
GGAGATTGAAATACATCTTCTCGAATGTCACGGCTGTACAGAACTTGCAGACGAAATGCTTGCATTCCACAAGGAACTGCATGAAGAAATGACAACAACGCCACAGGAAATCCCTGTGAACGAATACGCGCTTGCAAAGCCACGCTATGAAATTACACTCAATCCCGATACCAACATGCCGATAGAAGTCTATCGCCAACCGACAACGATGCTGGAGAAGTTCAGGAATTTTGTGAGGAAACATCCGGTGGTGACAACAGGAAGTAGTATGATGATGACGGGGATTCTGGCATCACTTTTTTATTTTACTCCTTATCGGGGTTCTGATTCTAACCCGGTTGCGGTAGTTCCCAAAATCCGGGATGGAAATCTTGAGGTAATTAATAAAGATGCACAAATCATTTGGATAATCTCTTCGTTGGATTTACAGCATTATGAATATAGCAGTCTTGATGTATTAAATCGTTGCAGTGCCGTGAATGATCTCAATAATGATGGGCTAAATGAAGTAATGACAACTTCTAACCTTGGTAATGATGTTAATCCATTCCATACTGTAAAAATATTCTCCCATGACCGGAAGTTGCAAAAAGAGGTAAGTCTTACCCAACCACTATCATTTCGGGGAAATCAATATCCCGAATCATTTACAGCAAATGAAATTATTTGTGATGGTTTTGAATCGCCTGAAAAAAAAGAAATAATTGTATGTGCGAATAATACACGTTCTCCTAACATGATTACCCGGCTTGATAACAATGGAAACGTTATCGGGAAATATATTCATTTTGGCGCCGGGCGGATGGTAGAAGTAAAAAATGTAGCTTCCGTAACTAACGGAATACTCTTCTTTGGGCAGAATGATATCGGAGAAGAAGATTCATTAACAAACGCTGTATTAGCTTTTCTTGATATTTCAAAATTAAGAGGTGTAAATGAATCATCAGGAAGCAAAGGATTTGGACTTCCTACGTCGGAGGCAGAACTATTTTACATTCGATTCCCCATGAGTGACATGCATTATTTATGGAATTCAAAGAATATTGTCACAAATTTTGAATTAACGATAATTGAAGGTAAGCGGTTTTTGAAATTTTGGGTTAAAGGTCAACATAATTATAATGAAAGAAATCCATGGGAACCGTCGTTTGAATATCTCTTTGATGAAAACCTTCAGATTGTAAAGGTCAATTATAATTCAACAACATTGAACGCACGAAAACAATTAGTCTTAGAAAGAAAACTCACAGGAACATTTGATGAGGAATATCTCAACAATCTCAAAAACGGTGTCCGCTACTGGGATGGACGTGAGTGGCGAAGTGAGGCGACGAGAGTTGTGCATCGAGAAGTACAATAACCTTGCGCCTGCCTGCCTTTGGCATGGAAGGTTTCTCTTGTAAAATATCTCGCAGATTAATCAAAAGTATTCTCTTCTTGAAATAGGAAAACCTTCGCAAGGATAATCCCGAAAAGCAAGTGCGTAGCATCTCTGTTTACCTAACTCAATGAAACCTCAGTTCTTTTTCCTGTTGCTTCATTGACAAAAGAAAGCATTCCGCTTTCATCTCTCCGAAACATCTCATTTGCGTTAAGGAGTTCTATGCCGTAAATCGTACCGTCAGGAGAAATATCAACCATGAGTTCATCACTGAGTCGGATTGTTTCTACTTCGTCTGTCTTTGTTTTGAATGAGACATAGGCAATGTTATATCGCGGATCATACGTCATCTTCATATTTTTTTTCCTATTAAAAATATCTTGAAAGTACTGTAACAACAACAATCACTAAATCTTCTTCTACCCCAATAACTTCGACCTGCTTTGTATGATGATTGTGTTGCCGAATAAGGATATTAACCCTTCGACTTCGCTCAAGGTGACGTTTGCCGATTGCTTTCGTCATGCTGAGCGGAGTCGAAGCATCAACAATGGCATTAGGCAACACGCTCCTCTTGTGCAAGAGTTGTTGCGACATCTTCTTCAGTGATTCCACGTTCAGTCATTCGTTCTCTGGCATGAGGATGGATGATGTAGTGCATATTTTCTTATCTAAATTAAGAATTTACCTGAGATTTGCAAAGAGTACTCATGTGCCACACACTTTCCTTTCAAACCTCGAACCTTGCGAAGGTTTCATCCGTAAATTGCTTTGCTGGCTAATTCAGGGCATTTCCTTATTGAAAAAGAAAACCTTCGCAAGGTTAATGTCGAATGTTCTTTTGGGGATTTCTTTCTGAAAATTCCTATTAAATCCAAATCCTCCACAACCCTTTTCTTTCTTTTCAATTCATTTTCTGTAAATATCAATAAAAAGGTGGTGGAAATTCCACCATTTGGTGGTGGATTTTACACCATGAATATCCAACCTTGCGCCTGCCCGCCCTTGGCATGGAAGGTTCTCTGTATAAAAAGAGGAGAATATTTGAGACAAAATGAACGGTATTGACAAGAAAAACCTTCGCAAGGTTAATACAAAAAAAAGTTGAAAAATGTTGGTGGAATTTTCGGCAGGGAGATTGAAGTGCAAGGAAGTATAGAGTATAAATCACAATTTATTCTATAACACATAAAGGAAACTTCTATGCACTTAGTTAAATCTTTTTTATCAATACTCACAATAATAACTATAGTCGGGTTATTGTTGCCTGCATTTTCTAATGCACAAATAGATAATGGTCTTGTTGCATACTATCCGTTCAACGGAAATGCGAATGATGCAACTGGAAATGGAAATAATGGAAATGTTTTTGGAGCGAGTTTAACAACTGATCGCTTTGGAAATCAGAATAGCGCCTATTTTTTCAATGGAACATCAGACTCAATACAGGTATTAAATTCTCCTTCACTTAATCCACAATATCTAACGTTAGCTGCATGGGTTTATTATCAAGGAGCAAGTTATAATGGTCATATTGTTTCAAAGAGTTTGAGTCAGTTTGATCTCTATATCGAAAAATCAATTGATAATGGTATTGGAGGACATGTGAATAATCAACCAATTAGATCCCAAATCCCTGCACAACAAAACAATTGGATGTTTCTTTGTTTAATTAAAGATTATGATAGCGTTTACTTGTTTAAGAACGGTGTAAAAATAAAATCGTTACTTAATGTGGGAACGATTGTTTCATCGCCTTATAATATGTTGATCGGGAGACACCCAACTGATGCTAATAGTAAATTTCAGGGAAAGATTGACGACATCCGAATATACAATCGTGCATTAGATGCGATAGAAATTCAATCATTATTTCACGAAGGCGACGGGGAAAATTCAACAGGAGACTTGATTGCATTTTATCCTTTTAACGGAAATGCAAATGACGAGAGTGGAAATGGGCTTCATGGTACTGTAAGCGGTGCTTCTCTTACTTATGATAGATTAGGCAATGAAAATAGTGCTTATAGTTTTAATGGAAGTAACAATTTTATTACAGTTTCAGAAGACTCTCGTTTCAACTTTGGAAATCAATTTACGTTAGTAAGTTGGGTTAATGTAATCGGTAACGGGAGAATACTTTCAAAAGGCTTCTCGTCAAATAATCCAGGCTACGAAATAATGATGGAAATATCTGGAAGTAATGTCAAAATACGATTTAATATGACTTTAGATGGATATCCAGGTTCAGGTCAGCCTGGGGGTGCTCAATATGATGTTTATAGCACATCGTTATTTCCTATAAATACTTGGAATCAAATTGCCGTAACGTATGACAATTCAAAGATACGATTTTATATAAATGGAAGTTTTAGCAATGAAGTTTCTGCTATTGGAACTGTTGCGTCAAACAATTATGACCTATCAATTGGACGGAGGAATATTGGTCCGGGTGGAATTACACCCTCAGACTATTTTCATGGAGGAATTGATGACATCAGGATTTATCGTCGAGCATTAAATCAACAAGAAATATTTTCTCTGTATGATAACGTTCCTTTGCCTCCGACAATTACATGTCCCGATAGTGTTGTAGTATATGTCTCCAATAATCAATGTCAAGCCAATGTTGAGTTTCAAAATTTACTTATTACCGATGGAGCAACTACTGTCGAGTGTTCTCCGTTGTCTGGTTCTGCGTTTCCAATTGGACTAACATTGGTGACCTGCACTGCTACAAATTCTATTGGTTCTGCAACGTGTTCATTTTATGTCATGGTTATTGATAGTCAGAAACCAACCATTACACTAACGGTTTCTCCAAGTTCTCTTTGGCCACCCAATCATAAACTAAGAGATATTCAGGCAACAGTTTCCGTTAATGACAATTGCTCAGGAGTTACTTATGTACTGACATCCATCACAAGTAATGAACCGGATAATGGAAATGGGGATGGTGATCAAGCAATTGATATTCAAGATGCAAGCTACGGTACAAATGATCTTTCTTTCAAACTTCGAGCAGAGCGGAAGGGTCAAGGAAGCGGACGAATTTACACTATCAAATATACAGCTACTGACGTTTCGGGAAATCAAATTGAAGCGATTGCATCTGTGAAAGTCCCGCACAATTTAGGTAAAGAAAACATCAGTGTGATTAACGCTGGTACACCAAGTGAATATTCTCTTGGACATAACTTCCCCAACCCATTCAACCCGTCAACAGTTATCCGTTATCAATTGCCGGTGCTGAGTTACGTTTCTCTTAAAGTATTTAACACACTTGGTCAGGAAGTTGCAACGCTTGCAGATGGAATTCAGGATGCAGGATATAAACTGCAGGCATGGAATGCAACAAGTGAACAGAGCGGAGTTTACTTCTATCGTTTGCAGGCAACACCGGTGAGTGGTTCTGCAAATGAGGCTTATACGGAAACCAAGAAACTCCTTCTGGTTAAATAGTTAACTGGTTAATTCGTTAATTGGTGATTCGTATTATTGCCGCCTGTCCGCATAAGGAGGATTGACTTAAGTCAACGGTTAAAAAAGGTGCCGCTCACTTTCTTCTTGTGGATGAGTAAGACCAATCTCTTGTGAATTGTGGTTAGGGAGAAAAGTGAGTGGCGCCTGTTTCAAAAAAAATCCCTCACACGATTATTCGGGCGAGGGATTTTTGTAGGGCGATATTCATATCGCCACCGACGTAGGCGAATTAAAATTCGCCCTACTTCAGTAACACCATCCGTTTTGTCTCAGTTAAGGTTGTACCATCTTCGATATTTGTCGTAGTCAACTTGTACAAATATAAACCGGTTGATAGTGAAGAACCATCGAATGTAATTTCATATTCATCTGCATCCATCGTCTGATTATCAAAAAATGTTGCAACTTCTCTTCCAAGCATATCATATACTTTCAGAGTCACCAAACTATTAACTGATAACTGATAACTGATAACGGTACTTGGATTAAATGGATTTGGGTAATTCTGCATCAACTCAAACTGTTGCGGCGTTTGGAAGGTTTGGTATTCATCGAGCGAGAATGTGGTTTTTGCTGTCGGTTGTTGTAAAAACGCCACATCGCTGAGCGGTTTCACACCAGATAACCGAATCGGGCTTTGTGTTACGAATCCAAGCGCTCCGCTGAACGAAGCATTGATGGAATCCAACCACTTGGCGGCAGAATCGTACAAAGCGGTCGGTGTGCTTGTGTAAAATAATTTATAGTATGTCAGCATCGTATCAACATATTTCCCGATTTCATACATGGACTTTCCGTTGAACACATGCGAGGGATATGACGGATGATTGAACACAAGGTCTCGGAATCCTTCTTGAGTAATGTGGTAGGAACTAAGCGCCATATTCATTCTTAATGCCGCCAAACCACCGGCAAGTTTGTTATTGTACTTAGTGTCTTTCGGATTTTTCAATTCTTTCACAAAAGTTTTTGTTCCGATAACATCAAAGCCGCGGGCGGTTCCGGTTTGTGTCATAAAATCCTGAACCGTTTTCCCTTTCAGTGTGAAACGAATCCAACCGTACACTTTCGGGCTATCGGCACGCGCGATGCCGAGAACTAATCCGCCCGGATAGAACGGGTCTTTTTTACTGCTGACATTCGGGAAACCACGGATGAATGCTGTATCCCGAGCGTTCCCAAATGTGGGAGTTAAGGTTTTCGTTTTTACCGACGCGACATCCAAATCAGTTTGTGTCAGAGTTCGGAATATCGTTGAAGGTGTA
>JACPVN010000487.1 GCA_016191715.1 Ignavibacteriota bacterium
CATGTTTGAACTTAAAGGTGAACTTGAGCCATGTTTCTCTAAAGTTTTTCTTGACAATTATAAATTTATTCCGTATTCTATTGCCGATTTGTTGATGGACGACAGTTTGACAATTGAAATCGGTGGTCAAACGATTGGAAAAGTTGGTAAAATTCGTCACGATGTGTTGAAGCGATTTGAGATAGAGCAGGATGTTTTCGTTGCAGAATTGAATCTTGCAGTGCTTGAACAAAACAAACGTCTGAAGAATGTTTATCAACCGTTACCAAAATATCCATCGGTCATGCGCGACATCGCTGTTGTCGTGGATGAACAAATTCCTGTTGGAACATTGATTGATGAAATCAAGGTGAACGGCGGTTTATTATTGAAGCAGATTGAACTGTTCGATATTTACCGCGGTGACCAGATATCCGCAGGGAAAAAGAGTTGTGCGTTTGCACTTGAGTTAAACTCGGAAGACCACACTCTTACACAAGATGAAATAGATAAACAAATTCAATTGATAGTCAAGCATTTATCGGAAAAGTTGAATGCCTCGCTCCGAACATAAGAAAGGAACGTTGTGAGTCAGGTTCAGGTAGAAACAGAAAATCAGGTCATCCTCGAAACGAACTCGGTAGAATCATCCCTCAAATCATTGTGGGAGAAGATTCGGTTTAGTGTTGAACTCATCAACCAATTGCGCACGGAAAATGCGACGTTGAATGAGCGGAATGAGCAAATGAGTGTTGAGTTTCAACGGGTGAAGGCACAGTTTGAAAATCAACTTGCAAGTTTGCGAAGCCAAAGCGAACGCGAACTCAAAGGATTCAAATCTCAGTATGAATCTGAAACAAACTCGCTTCTTGCAAAACATTCGGCTGAAATAACCTCGCTTAAGAGCAAGTATGAAGACGAGTTACAATCAACAGCGAGCAGTTCGGAAGCCGAACTACTGAACACGAAAACGAAATTAGAAACTGAAATTCAACAGTTAAAAAATCAATTAGATTCCGAGTTGAATTCCTTGTTTGCACAGCAAGCGGCTGAAGTGACATCACTCAAAAGCAAGTACGAAGATGAACTTGCTTTGACTCGTAGTAAGTCATCGGCAGAACTTCAAAACACGAAATCAACTTTAGAAAATAAAATTTCTCTGTTGAAAAATCAGTACGAGTCTGAACTGAATTCCATCAAAAGTTTATTAAGTACAAAAGAACAGGACATGAAACGACTGAAGGCAGAAAACGCTCAGTTAAACAACACGGAAGAAAATATCCTGTTCACGAAGGAAGAAAAGGAAATCCTTCGGGACCGAATTCGGGAATTGATTGCAAAAATCAATTCTCATTTATAAAACCGGCTAACGTGCGACTCACTTCATCTTCAAAAGCAAACGAAAAACTAAAAAGAAGATAATTTTGAAAATAAAAGTGAGTCGCACTTTGACAAGGTAATGTGAAGAACAATAAAAAAAGAAAATATGCCAACTGACGGAAAAAGCATCAAAGTAAAAATCTTTGGCTCGGAATATCCTTTACGCGGTGAGAGCGAAGAACTCACAAAAAAGGTCGCGTCGTATGTTGATGAGATGATACAAGCGATTCATCAACGAATTCCCGAACAACCGCCGCTGACAGTAGCGGTTCTTTCAGCATTGAATATAACAGAAGATTTACTGAAAGAGCGGGAGAAGAATCGTTCGATGACGACAGTCGTAGAGTCTGAGTTGACGAAGATGCACTCGTATTTGGACGAGTGCTTGCGTACTGCATAATTGGCAGCATTGTTCTTTTCATACATAGTGCAACAAATTAAACCGCACTTTACGCCGGCGCATGAGGTAATCTCATGCGAAATGTCAATCGTAGAAGAATCTGACAAGTGATACGAATAGGGAACTTGACTCATGAGCATCGTATTGCGGGCTACACTCCGTTTACGGAATCGTTTTGGTTAACACCGGAGCGACGGTAGATACAAGAAATGTTCAGGCGGGTACCCACTGTGCATTCAGAGAGAGATTCTTTCAAATGCCTGACATGGCAAGTGCGGTTTTTTTATTTAATGGAATCAATACCAAAGAGTATGTATGCAAGTTGAATTACTCATTATTATAACAGTTGTTCTTACGGGAATTTCCTTTGCCGCAGGATGGTATATCAATTCCCGCATCGGACAAAATAAAATTGCAAGTGCAGAGGCGCGCGCAAAACAAATTCTCGCGGATGCGGACCGGGACGCGACGAACCTCAAAAAAGAAAAACTTCTTGAAGTCAAAGACGAATGGTACAAGAAGAAACAGGAAGCCGAACAGGACATCAACCAAAAGCGTAATAAACAACAAGCATTTGAACGGCAGTTAGATGCGCGTGAAGAAAATCTCGAACGCCGTGTGGAGTTGATGGACAAAAAAGAAAAAGACTTGAACAATCTGCGAAGGGAAATTGAGGAGAAAGCAAAACTGTACGATGAAAAGAATGTTCATCTTCAAAAATTAATTTTAGAAGAGACACAACGCTTAGAGCGTGTTTCAGGAATGTCGAGGGATGATGCAAAGAAAGCCCTTATGACGAATATGGTGAATGACGCACGCGCCGAAATTGCTCAAACGGTGAAACAAATCCGCGACACCGCAAAGTTGGATGCAAAACGGGACGCACAAAAAATTATCGTGCAGGCGATTCAACGTGTGGCATCGGATTATTGTGTCGAATCAACCGTTAGCGTGTTGCATCTCGGCAGCGATGAAGTGAAAGGTCGCATCATCGGGAAAGAAGGACGAAACATCCGTTCATTCGAGGGCTCGACAGGTGTGGATGTGATTGTTGATGATACGCCGGAAGCAGTCATTCTTTCTGCGTTTGACCCGCTACGCAGAGAAGTGGCAAAAATTTCGCTTGAACGTCTTATCGCAGACGGAAGGATTCATCCTGCCCGCATTGAAGAGATTGTTGAAAAAGTTCGCAAAGACATTGACGAGGAAATTCTCCGTGTCGGTGAAGGAGCGTTAATGGAGTTGGGTTTACACGGCGGACACGAGGAAGTGTTGCGTCAAGTCGGCTTGATGAAATATCGTTGGAGTTACGGACAAAATTTGCTCGCTCACAGTATTGAGGTTGCACATCTTACCGGATTAATGGCGGCGGAACTTGGAATTGATACTGCACTTGCGAAACGCGCCGGCTTACTGCACGATATTGGTAAGACCATGAACAAAAACATTGAAGGTCCTCACGCACTTATCGGATTTGATTTTCTGAGGAAGCACAATGAAAATCCGATTGTTGTCAATGCAGTAGGTTCACACCATGAAGATATTCCGATGGAACATCCGATAGCGGCGCTTGTACAATCTGCTGACTCAATCAGTGGGGCGCGACCCGGCGCACGGCGTGAATCGGTCGAAGCGTATGCAAAACGTTTGGAAAGGTTGGAAAATCTTGCCAAATCGTTTAACGGTGTGGAAAAGGTGTATGCAATTCAGGCAGGACGGGAAATACGTGTCATCGTCGAGTGTGATAAAGTTGATGATGCAATGTCCGATATGCTCGCGAATGATATTGCGGCAAAAATTCAGACCGATATGGATTATCCGGGACAAGTGAAAGTAACCGTGATTCGGGAGAAGCGGTCAGTTGCGTTTGCGCGATAAAACATTTGAAAGAAAACCAAAGTCTGTTTCGTAAATACGATTGTAGCCGCAGACTTTATGTCTGCGGTTTTGATTTGGAAACGCAACCGTATCCCGAAGGGATGCCATTGGCAAAGGTTGCGCCTACAGTGAAATCATACTTTCAATACAACCCCATCTTTTGAGATGAAAATAGAACAAGAAAAACATACACTTCTCGTTATCGGTTTAACAGGCAACATCGGCAGTGGAAAGTCTGAAGTTGCCAAGATGTTTGAACAACTCGGAGCGAAGTTACTCTCCGCTGACACAATCGCGAAAGAACTGATGGTTTCAGATAAGTCTGTGCGAGAGAAACTACAAGCGAAGTTTGGCACTGATACGTATTTCTCCGATGGGACGCTCAACCGTTCTTACCTTGCAAAAAATGTTTTCACAAACGAAAAACAACTCAAACTGTTGAATTCCATTATTCATCCGGTTGTTATTGAAAAGATTGAAGACGAAATTGTTGCGGAAGTACATAACAAACAAGCAACCGTTCTTGTTGTAGAAGCCGCGCTCATTATTGAAGCCGGAATAGCGGCGATGTTCGATTACATCGTTGTTGTCGTTTCAGATGAAGATGAATGTATTAAACGGGTGGTGAAGCGTGATGGCGTATCTCAGGAAGAAGCGCTCAACCGGATGAAATCCCAAATGGCCGCAACGAAAAAAGCGGCGCAGGCAGCTTTTGTTATTCAGAATACCGGCACTCTTACAGAGTTAAAGAAAAACGTATCGTTTGTTTTTTCTCTCCTCTCCCAAATGAAGTAATTCATGTTATGAGAAAAGAATTTCGTTCGGACTTTTTGATTGTGGGAAGCGGGATTGCGGGACTTTCGTTTGCGCTCAGAGCGGCGGAAGTGGGAACAGTTGTCATCATCACCAAGAAGGAGAAGGCAACATCGAACACCAATCTTGCACAAGGCGGGATTGCGGCGGTGATTGCAAAGAATGATTCGTTTGATTTGCATGTGCAAGATACGCTTTCCGCCGGAGTAGGATTGTGTCATCGGGATGCTGTGGATATTTTAGTGAAGGAAGGTCCGATTCGCGTTCGCGAATTGATAGAACTTGGCGTTCAGTTCACAAAGAAAGAAGGGGAACTTGATTTGGGACGGGAGGGGGGACACACACGCAATCGCATAGTTCACGCTCACGATTTTAGCGGCGCTGAAATTGAGAGAGCATTGCTTGCGCGGATTTCCGCTCACCCGAACATTACCGTCTTCGAACATCATCAAGCAATTGATTTGATAACTGAACATCAGTTACACAAGCAACTTTCCAAAGAAATACCAATTCATTGCTGGGGCGTGTACGCGCTTGATGTTAATGCACATGATGCTGAAGCATCATGGTGCATTAGCACTCACATTGTGAAGAAATTTCTTGCCCGAACAACCGTTCTTTGTACAGGAGGGCTTGGTCAAGTGTATCTTCATACAACGAATCCTTTGATAGCAACAGGCGATGGAGTTGCGATGTCGTACCGTGCAGGCGCGACTATAGGGAACATGGAGTTTATTCAATTTCATCCGACGACGTTGTACAATTCCGGTTCGCCTGCGTTTCTGATTTCGGAGGCAGTACGCGGGTTTGGAGGAGTGTTGAAAACGAAAGACGGAGTTGAATTCATGCAACGGTATGATGAACGCGCTTCGCTTGCGCCAAGAGATATTGTTGCGCGTGCAATTGATATGGGATTAAAAAAGCGGGGTGATGATTTTGTTTTGCTTGACTTGCGGCATTTGAATGGAGAGAAGGTCAAAGAAGAATTTCCATTGATA
>JACPVN010000488.1 GCA_016191715.1 Ignavibacteriota bacterium
GGAATTGTTTCATATAAAAAATCAGAATTTTCTGTCAACCGACTGAAACAAACTCTTGTCTAACGCGTAGAATTAAGCAGTTAAGTTTTTATTTATTTCACAAGGAGTTTTACTATGAAAATTCGATTGATTCTATTAGTTAGTTTTTTGCTGGCGTTCGGAGTCGTTACTTCGTATGGCTGTTTGCCGGGGGAGAATAATGTTCACTTCATTAAAGATAAGAAAGGCAAACAGGGATATCTCGGTGTGAACATTGATGATGTTACGCGCAAACTTGCAGAGCGAAAAAATTTGCATACAACTTCAGGCGCGTATGTTTCAAGCGTAGTTGAAAATAGTCCGGCGGAAGATGCCGGCATTGAAAAAGGGGATGTCATTGTGAAGTATGACGGAAAAGAAGTGGAGGATAGTGACGAACTGACTTCGATGGTTCGGAAGACAAAGCCCGGAACCACAGTGGATATTCTTATCGAAAGAGATGGAGCAAATACAACACTCAAAGCCGAGATTTCCCGTTTGAAAGAATCAAACATTTCCCTTTTTAATTTTGATGATGATTTTCATATTAATGTACCTGACCCGCCGCGAATGAATGTGCGTCCGAAGATCCGGATTTTCGGAAGTCAATCTCAGATACATGGTTTGTTTGTGCAAAACATGAGCAAACAGTTGGCTGAGTATTTTGAAGTACCGGGGAAGAAAGGCGCTCTTGTTACTGAAGTGAAGAAAACGAGTAGCGCGGAGAAAGCCGGATTCAAAGCGGGCGATGTAATAACGAAAGTTGGCTCAGCAAGCGTTTGGAATGCAGACGATGTATTAGAAGAATTTAGTGACGCTGACGAAGGAGACGAATTGAGCATCGAGGTGTTCCGAAAAGGAAAATCATCTACCATCAAAATAAAAATTGAAGTGAACGAAGATGAAGATGATTGGTCGTTTAATGTTGCACCTGAGACGAAAGGTTATCATTACTATTTCAATAACAACGAAGTTAAGAATGAACATAAACGTGCATTCAAAGAAGTTGAACGAAACTTGCGGGAAAGGTTAATAGACGCTGAACGGGAAGTAAGAAATGCAAAAGAAACAATTCGGAAAGAATTGTACAGACTGTAACTAATTTCAAATTGACTAACGCAGAATTGGACTACACCACTAAATACATCTTTCAGAAATCATGGTTGAATAAATCAAGAACGCTCTACCTCGCTTTGTAAATCTGCCCATTCTTCGTATATTTGCCTGCCTTACGGCGGGGTAGCTCAGTAGGTTAGAGCAACGGAATCATAATCCGTGTGTCGGGGGTTCGACTCCCTCCCCCGCTACTATCATCCGTCCCTTTGAATTGCGAATTCAAAGGGATTTCTTTATTCTGTATTACAATGCTGAAAGACTCATTCCTCCATACATTCCAGCAACACGTTCGTCGTGAAAACCTTCTTAGTGAAGGTGAGAGTCTTGTTGTGGCTGTCAGCGGCGGAATTGATTCAATGACGTTGCTTGATATTCTTGTTCGATTACAACAAGATTGGAACTTTCAACTTTGCGTCGCTCATTTTAATCATAAATTAAGAGACGAAGAATCTGAGGAAGACGAAGTGTTTGTCAAACAAACTGCTGAGCGATTAACTCTCCCGTTTTATTCAAAAAGTGTAAAAACTGCCGAATTGTCTGAGGGGAGCCGAAAATCAATTCAAGTGGTAGCCCGTGAACTCCGCTACGATTTTTTTCAACAACTTCGTCTCTCGCGGGGATACAATAAAATCGTAACAGCACATAACGCAAACGATAATGCAGAAACAGTTTTGTTCAATTTACTGAGAGGAAGCGGTGTAAAGGGCTTATGCGGGATTCCTTCTTCCCGTTCGGATGCGGGAATTATTCGTCCCTTCCTTTTTGCAACTCGTGAACGAATCCATCAATACGGCGAGGAACGTTCCATCGCGTACCATGAAGATTCATCAAACAAAAAAACGGATTATTCAAGAAACCTCCTCCGTCATCATATCTTCCCGATTCTTCATCAAACCATTAATCCGAACCTGACGGAAACGTTGAACCGGAACTCTGAACTTTTCTCTATGCTTGAGAGTTATTTGACTATTCAATCCAATGAATGGAAGAAACAACTCCTGACATCAGTTTCAGAAGAAGAAATTATCGTTGCACGTGAATTATTGTTAGAGCAACATGAGTTTGTTCAACACCAATTCCTTCATACTCTTGCAAAAGAATTCTCACGATCTGAAGTTTCATTTGATACTGTCAAAGAAATGTTGACAATTGCTTCATCGGAGACCGGTTCATGGTGTCCGATTGATGAACACACGATGTTATACCGCGACAGAGAGCATGTAGTTTTAACACGACAGCCAAGCACAGAGAATTTTCAAGTATTTGTTTCCCCACCGGAACGAATTCATCGAGACACATTTGATTTTGAAACGTTGTTCGTACAGGAAGCGAATTTTTCTGCAAATCGCTCAATTGAATTTATTGATGCAAGCAAGTTGGGAAAAATTATTCTTCTTCGAAACTGGAAAAACGGAGATTGGTTCATCCCGCTCGGTATGAATGAAAAGAAAAAATTAAGCGACTATTTTATCGAACAAAAAGTACCACGCTTCAAGAAACAATCAATCCCGATTCTTACCTCAGACGAAAACATCGTATGGGTGTGTGGTCAGAGATTGGATGAGCGGTATAAAATAACTTCATCAACTACATCAATCCTCAAAATGGAATACGAGCCGGTTCATGGCTAAATCAAAAAAAGAAACACTTCAACTCGGGAACGATACATTTGAACTTTACATAAGTGAAGAACGTATTCAACTGCGTGTGCAACAACTTGCTAAGAAAATCAGTAAAGACTACAAAGGTCAGGTACCAATATTCATTGGTGTGCTAAACGGCGCGTTTATTTTCTTGTCGGATTTAATTCGAAATGTCACGATTGATTGTGAAGTGGATTTTCTCAAACTCTCGAGTTACGGCGATGCAAAAATCAGTTCCGGCAAAGTGACGCTTCTGAAAGAACTCAACTGCGATGTAAAAGGTCGTGACATCATAGTCGTCGAAGACATCATTGATTCCGGCTTATCTATTGATTTTATGAAGCGACTGATTACCGTTTTGAAACCACGCTCGGTCAACATCGCCTCATTGTTATACAAAAAGAAAGCAATCAAGATTCATACGCCTATCAAATACATTGGCTTCAAGATTCCGAACAACTTTGTCATCGGCTACGGATTGGATCACGCACAGAAAGAAAGAAATTTAAAAGCCGTTTTTCGGCTGAAAGAGAATAATTAAACTCTGCTCTCCTTCTCTTAGTAAATAGAAGGAGCCGGGGGATGAGTTAAAAAATATCGAAACGAAATTATGGAAGAACAAAAACAAGATAAACAAGACCCAAAACCATCTCGGAAATTTCCGCGACCGAAGAAGAATCGCCCGAATCAACCTCAACGACCGGATGATGATTTCAACTGGAACCGTGTCGTTCGCGTTGTGTTGAGTTGGTCAGCAATTATTCTCGGCGTCTTCATTATCATGACGCTCTTTCGCGCAACGGAAGAACAAGAGACTGATTTGCAATACAATGATTATGCAAGACTCCTCCATGAGGGGAAAATCAAAGAAGCAACCATCAAGAAAACCGACATCGAGAATTATGATTTCCACGGCATCTTGAAAACACCGGAGGAATTTCAGACTACAGTCGGCAAAAAAGTAATGGTTGATAAATTTCATGTCACACTACCGTTCGTTGATGGAACAGTCATCAATGAGTGGACAACACAAGGATTGAAGTTTAATGTCGTGAAGGAAGATAACACATGGATAAGCGCTCTTGTCAGTGCGTTACCATGGATACTCATTCTCGCCGTTTGGTTGATATTCATGCGACGTATGCAAGGCGTCGGGACGAAAGGAATATTTTCGTTCGGTAAAAGCCGCGCAAAATTAATGACTGAAGCATCTCCCAAAGTAACGTTTGCTGATGTTGCAGGCGCAGATGAAGCGAAATATGAATTGCAGGAAATCATCGAGTTTCTGAAAGAACCATCTAAGTTTCAACGACTTGGTGGAAAAATTCCTCGCGGTGTTTTACTGCTCGGTCCTCCCGGAACAGGGAAAACGTTGCTCGCTCGCGCTGTTGCAGGCGAAGCAGGCGTTCCCTTCTTCTCTATCTCCGGCGCTGATTTCGTTGAGATGTTTGTCGGCGTTGGTGCAAGCCGTGTCCGCGATTTATTCGAGACGGGAAAAAAGAATTCACCTGCAATCATTTTCATTGATGAAATTGACGCAGTCGGTCGTCATCGTGGCGCAGGTCTTGGTGGCGGGCATGACGAACGTGAACAAACATTAAACGCACTCCTCGTCGAGATGGATGGATTCGACCAAAACAGCGGAGTGATAATTATCGCCGCTACGAATCGTCCCGACGTTCTCGACCCTGCGTTACTACGCCCCGGAAGATTTGACAGACAAGTCGTCGTTGACCGTCCCGATGTAAAAGGACGAGAAGGAATTTTCAAAGTTCACACACGCCAGATTCCTCTTTCACCTGACGTCTCGTTAGAAACATTAGCAAAAGGAACTCCCGGTCTTTCCGGTGCAGACATTGCCAATCTTGTCAATGAAGCGGCGTTGCTTGCCGCGAGGAGAAATGAAAAGTTTGTTTCCATGCATCATTTTGAAGAAGCAAAAGATAAAGTGATGATGGGCGTGGAACGAAAAAGTTTAATTATTACGGATGAAGAAAAGAACATAACTTCCTACCACGAGTGCGGACACGTGTTGGTCGCCAGAAAAATTCCTCAGGCAGATCCGGTTCATAAAGTCACTATCATGCCTCGTGGTCGTGCGTTAGGAGTCACCACATATCTTCCCATTGATGAGAAACATACGTATTCGAAAGAATATCTTGAAGCAATGATTGCTTACGCGCTTGGCGGTCGTGCAGCAGAAAAGTTGGTGTTCAATCAATTCACCACCGGAGCGGGAAATGATATTGAGCGCGCATCCAACATTGCACGAAAAATGGTGTGCGAATGGGGGATGAGTGAGAGACTTGGTCCGCTTGCTTACGGCGCAAAAGAAGAAGAAATTTTTCTCGGAAGAGAAATCACCCGCTCACAAAATTATTCGGAAGACACTGCCCTGGCAATAGATCAAGAAGTGAAACGCATCATTATGCACGGAATGGAGCGAGCTGAAATTATTCTCTCGGAAAATATGGACACGCTTCATCGCATCTCAGCGGCATTGCTCGAACGCGAAACTCTCGATGGCGAAGAAATTGATATTTTGATTGCAGGCGGAGAACTACCACCTTCTCTCAGAAAAAACGGTCAGAATAACGCGCCGAATCCGGAAGCGACAGCATCATCACAAGTAAGTACAACGCAATAAGTATGGAAGTCGGGCTATCGCAACATGATGGCTCTTACCGTGTCGAACTCGCTCGAAAGGCAATTCACTTTTGTTCCCTTTTGATTCCTGTTCTCTACTTTTTCTTGTATAAAGAAAATGCGTTGCTACTGCTTATTCCGGTGACTATAGCTTTCATCGGAGTTGATATTGCGCGCTACTATTCTCAACCGCTTCAACAATGGTTCCTGCAATGGTTCGGATGGTTGTTGCGTAAGCATGAATCTGACGGAAAACGAAAACGCCTGAACGGTGCATCGTATGTTTTAATTTCAGCAACGATTTGTGTTATCGTGTTTCCAAAACTTATTACTATCAGTTGCTTCTCTGTGTTGATTATCTCAGATTTAACTGCCGCACTTGTTGGAAAACGATTCGGGAAACATCGTTTCTTTTCTAAATCACTCGAAGGAAGTCTCGCGTTTCTCTTCAGCGGAATCATTGTCATTCTCCTCACTCCGAAAGTAGAATATCATTTCACAGAATACTTCATAGGATTCATCGCAGTTGCAATCGGTATGCTTGTCGAAGCGCTTCCAACATCGGTGGACGATAATCTTTCAATTCCACTCACGGTCGGAGCGACAATGTGGCTTCTCTATTTTCTCTTTTTACCAACATCAAACATTTTTATTTTAGGATGAGTCAAGTTGACCGTTTGATTGATGAAACCGCTAAAGCGGTTATAAAAGGTTTCTTTTTTTCCTTAACCCCAGACTTAAGTCTGGGGTTAGCGATACAAATATTTTCTTTTTGTAACCGTTTCAACGGTTTCTTAAGATATAGTTCAGTAACGGTCAATTTGAGTTAGGATGAAACAACAAAGGGTCTATTTATCAGGCGGAATGGAATACGCAGACGGAGAAGGCGCATCATGGCGTCAGACCATGCAACAATGGCTTGAGCAGGAACTTGAACACTCTGTTTTCAATCCCAACGTTGAGAGCGATAAGTTCTTTGCATCAAAGTATCCCGACGTTGATTTCCGAAAAGCGAAAGTCGAAAACATCGCTCTGTATCAGGAAATCGTCCGGCATCTTGTCGAGATTGACTGCAACGAAATTGCCGAACACTCAGATTATGTTATTTGCTATTGGGATGATGGCGCGGCAAAAGGTGCCGGCACAAAAGGTGAACTCACGATTGCAAAATATTTCAACAAACCGGTCTATCTCGTAACAACATTTCAACTGCATAATATTCCCGGATGGGTTCTGGGTTGTACGACAAAATTCTTCATGGGATTCCAGGAACTGAAAGAATTTCTTCTCGCTCAACACAAATGATGTTGTCCGCGTGAAGTGATGCTGGATGCTCGATTTGAATCTTCCCAAATGACCAATGACTATTGACAAATGACCATTAGATGAACCGTATTATTTTCACATACCTCCTCCACATCGGACTCTTCTTCCTTACATTCATCACCGTAACAATTGCCGGTGTACAATGGTTGAACAAAAATCCGTTCGAACTGCTCTACTTTGCAGACGGACTTCCCTATTCTCTTTCTCTCCTTGCAATCATCTCGGCGCACGAATTCGGACATTACTTTGCGGCGAAGGCGCACAAGATAAAAACAACGCTCCCGTTTTATATTCCCGCTCCGTCGTTTCTCATCAATCCGTTTGGGACAATGGGCGCAGTCATCGGAATACGGGAACCGCTCAGAACACGAAAAGCATTATTCGATATCGGAATCGCCGGACCCTTAGCAGGATTAGTTGTAACACTTCCAATTCTCATCTACGGATTTTCCACACTCCCGCCGAAAGAGTTCCTCTACACACTCCATCCCGAATACATGAATCTCGTCACGCTTCCAACACAGGGAATGACGTTCGGGACATCAATTTTCCTCTGGCTGATGAACGAATGGTTTTCTTATCAACCCTTCATCCCGCCGATGAACGAAATCTATAATTATCCATATTTATGCGCGGGTTGGTTCGGGTTGTTCATGACAGCGCTCAATCTTCTCCCCATCGGACAGTTAGATGGCGGACATATTTTGTATGCTCTCATCGGCAAAACGCAACGACACGTTGCGTATGTCTTTTTTCTTTTGTTGGTTCTTACCGGATTTGCAAGCATCTATTCGTTATTCATTTGGAAGGTACAACTCGGTTCGATTGGCTGGCTGTTGTGGGCGGCGGTGTTGTACTTCCTCATCAAGATTGAACATCCTCCCATTACTGATGAAGAACCTCTTTCTCCGGGAAGAAAATATCTCGGGTGGTTCATCTTAGTCTTCTTCCTCCTTACCTTCCCACCCATTCCGTTCTATGATTTTACACCGTTTTGATTAGTGATTAGTTAATTAGTGATTAGTTAACTGGTAATTGGTTGATAAGAAACTGCTACGAAAATAACTATATTTTCATCCGGGGTGGTGAAGCCCGGATTCATGAACGCTGATATTATGCAACTATGAAACACCACTCGTGCGTTACTCCATCCTGCGATCTTCCTCCGATAAATCAGGATTGCAATGACGATACGCCATTACACTGTTCATTAGTTCTCTCTTACTCTATTACTACCCCCTTCCAGACATTAAGTTGATGCTAAAAACCCACCAATAACCGATACCATTGGTTTGAGTTTTTTCTGAATGGGGTCAGCATCCACACCAAAATTTTCCAACGCTGTTGCGCCAAGGAGAAAGAGCGAGTTCGGTGGTCCAAAAAATAACAGGACAAGGGATGATACCTTCCAATGACTCAATTTGAAAATTACAAAAGCCAAGCAATCTTGTATCTTGTCGTCCATCCGCAAGTATCAGACTGCGCGTTCCAACGGGTTCAATGTTGATTTTCTTTAAATAATCTTCAGGGACAAAAGAATATAACGCTCCTGTGTCCACCCAAAATTCTTCCTCAAAAAATTCTTCCTGCTTGCTACTATTGGAAACTCTTACCCTTTTCTTGAACATTCCCATATATTTATCCTTTCAAGTAAGTGAAAATGTTTTTTTACTCTGGATGCAAGTAGATAAACCTAATCGAAAAATAAAGCCCGTTTTAGATGAAGTCCACTCGTGGAGAAGCCGACATTAGTGAAAAGAGGTCTCCATCTAACTCTCTTTCGCCTGTACGATGTCGGAGATTTCTTTACCCAAGAACCAACAACCACGAACTGTTAACAAAACAAAAGGTTGATTCCCTCCTCTTTTTTTCGTATTCTCTACTCGCAATGTAGAATAACTGTTTAATGTATCACAAAAGAAGCAAGTTTATGAAGTCCCTTATTTCATTTGTTCTAATCTCATTGTTGCTTTCAGGTTGCGACAAATCTCAGGTTCAGGAATTAGAACGCAAGAACACCCAACTCCAACAACAATACGAGTCGGCGGTACGAGACCTTTCACTCCAAAGTCAGTACATCAATGATGTTACGAACGCCATCAACGGTGTCTATACAAACATGCAGAAAATTTCTGAAGGCGAAACCATGCTTTCCAAATCAACAAAAGAATTGGAAACAGGGAAAGCCGCAATGCAAACACAATTGCGAGAACAAATCCTGAGTCAGATTTCCGGCATTGATAACTACCTCGCAGAGAACAGAAAGAAACTGAAGGAACTCGAGAATAAGTTGAAGTCGGCAAACAATAAATACGCGGGCTTGCAACAAATGGTCGAAACATTAAAACAAACTCTCGCCGAAAAAGAACAAGTTATTGTCTCTCTTGAATCGAAGTTAAAAAATATGAATGTTCAGATTGAATCGCTCGAAGTACGACTTGCTCAAAAGGTAGAATCCGAACAGCAGAAAGAACAGGTTATCTCTTCACAACAAAAAGAAATAAATTCTGCATTTTATATTGTCGGTACGTATGATGAGTTGGAAAATTTGAACATCATCAAAAGTGAAGGTGGGTTTCTTGGCTTGTTAGGAAAGACAACAACGCTTGCCAGTGGTTTTGAAAAAAGCGATTTCATCACCATTGACAAAAATGAACAAACCACTATCGAAATTGATGGAAAGGTTGATGAGTTAATTCCGAAACGGAAACAGGAATACTACACACTTATACAAGATGCTTCATCTGCAAAACTGCTCATTCTCGATGCAGAAAAATTCTGGACTGAACAATATCTCGTCATTGTTACAAAGTGATGTTGAATTGTTGATTGACGATTGAGTCATGGTAACATTGTTTTCAACCTGCAAAGATTTATTCATCAATGATTCAATTTTTGTTCACTTCATCTTTTTTTATCATTTTTCACCCACAAA
>JACPVN010000489.1 GCA_016191715.1 Ignavibacteriota bacterium
AAACAACATCAAGTCTTTATAACCGCTTTAGCGGTTTTTAACAAAGCGGTCAACTTGAGCCAATTTAAATTCTCTTAAACCTTGCCTGAAAGAACCTGAGATATTTCGGTTCGTAAATCATTTCTAAACCTATCACAGTGTTTCGGTTTTCGTACACCGCTTCGACTGCCTCAGCGGTTACATCGCAATGGGCTTGTGTGTACACGCGAGGGGGAAATGTTAATCGAACAAGTTCGAGTTTCGGATAATAGTGGTCGCCTGTTTCTTTGTTTCTTCCTGCAGAGACGATACCGCGTTCCATTGCACGAATCCCTGATTCGAGATACAGTTCTGCGGCAAGTGTTTGCGCGGGAAATTCCAACTGTTTGAGGTTCGGGAGGAACTTCTTCGCGTCAAGAAAGATAGTATGACCGCCGACCGGTTGAACGAACGGAATACCGATGCTTTTTAATTTCTCACCGACATACTCCACCTGACCGATACGCGCTCTCATGTGGTCTTCCTGAATTGCTTCTTCGATACCGAGTGCCATCGCTTCCATATCGCGTCCGGCGAGACCGCCGTAGGTGTGCAAACCCTCGTACACAACAACCATGTTGCGCGCTTCTTCAAATATTTCATAATCATTGAGAGCAAGGAAACCTCCGATATTCACCAACAAATCTTTCTTTGCGCTCATTGTGCAACCGTTCGAATAACTGCACATCTCGCGCAATATCTCTGCCATTGATTTATCTTGATAACCTTGTTCACGCACTTTAATGAAGTATGCGTTTTCCATAGCGCGGGTTGCATCAAAGAAGATTTTTATTCCGTGCTTAGAGCAGAAGGCGTGAACCTGACGCAGGTTCTCCATCGAAATCGGTTGACCGCCAGCCATGTTCACAGTCGCTGCAACGCAGACATACGGAATCTTGTTTGCTCCGACTTTATTGATGAGCGACTCCAACTTCTGTAAATCAATATTTCCTTTGAACGGAAAGAGATTATCCGGGTCATGCGCTTAATCAATGATGACGTCAACAAATGTTCCGCCTGCACGTTCCTGATGCAGGCGAGTGGTTGTGAAATACATATTACCGGGAATGTAATCTCCTTGCTTGATTAAGATTTGCGAGAGTATATGTTCCGCACCGCGTCCTTGGTGTGTCGGGACGAGATATTTGTATCCGTAATACTTTTGTATTTTTTCTTCGAGGTGATAGAAGTTTTTACTTCCGGCATACGCTTCGTCGCCGACCATGAGCCCCGCCCATTGGACGTCGCTCATTGCATTTGTCCCGCTGTCGGTGAGCAAGTCAATGTAAACATCTTCGGATTTAAGGAGGAAGGTGTTGTATCCTGCCTCAACCAAAGCATGTTCACGGTCTTCGCGTGAAGTCATTTTTAAAAGTTCTACAGATTTAATTTTGAAGGGTTCCGCCCAAGAGCGTTTTTTCAGTTTTTCCATGTCAGTGTAAGGTTAGTTGTCGAATGTGAGCAAATCTAAGTAAAATTCATAGAGCAAGCTCAAAATTGTTTTGCAAAATTACGGGAAAGTTTCCTAAGGAACAAAGATTTGCTTACGAGTCGTTGAGTATGTGAGAACTTGAGTAGTCAAGATGTGGGAAGAAATGGAGTGGTGGAGTTTTGGAGAATGGAGTTGAACTTACTCAAAACTTGTAGTATTATACACGACCCAATTGTCGGGAGTTGGAACTACATCCAAATTCAGAGGATTCAAGAGTACCCAATCTTTTTTTTATTTGAGTTTGTGAACGAGAATAACATATAGTGTTTACTTAATAGAGCGGGATGGATTTTTCTGGTTCTTCAGCGATTCATCAATGCACGTTTTATATTTAATGATAATTTCATCCGGTGTAAATATTTCAAGTAGTTGACTGATGCGTTGGCGTGAAAAACCGATAAGGCGTGCAAGTTGTGAATATGAATACGATTTCTTTCTGTAGTGAAACACATGTTTTCCAACCCAAGGGAAATTCCTTTCTCGTAATGGAACCAAACACCAATTGGAAGGTGTAAAACCTATTGTAAACGACTTCCTTCCTATCGTCATTCCATCAGGGATATCTCCAATGTCTTTGTTAAATTTTACTATATCGTGCCAACGTTTGCAAACTGTAATTCCCTTGCCTCCAAAATATTGGTATGATGGGTTGGAAGGATTATAACAATACTCCATAATACGGTACCAAATTTTATAGTTCCGCGTATTTGATAAACCGTGAGTACGTGCAAATCTACCTTCTTTCGATTCTTTAATTCTGCAAGAATTACACTGCGATGACTTTCCGTTAACTAAATTTGCTCTCATAACCCATTTTTCAATTCCACATTGACAGCGGCAATAGTAATATATGACATATTCTTTTTTTTTATTGTTTCCACATAGACGGTGTTCCCATTTCAGAACTAGCCATTTGTTGAACTTTTTTCCGATCATTGCATTATGCCGGTGATGGAATGAAGGTATTGCCTCTGCCTTTTGGTTTACTACAACAGAAGAATTCTTTATCAGGTGTTCGTGCCGTATTATTATGGGATTGAGTTCTATTATCAAGTTTTACGTGAAGATGTTTTAACGAAGTGAATATTTTGTTAATTTAGTTCTTCATTCAATTTTATTTTTAACAAATATACATCATTCATTTTTTCCATCAAACAAATTTCAATAAATATGTAGCGGAGGGATATATTTGAGAATTGCAGCGATGGAGTTTAGGAGTATTGGATTATTGGAGAAGTGGAGTTGGACTTGCGATGTACCTTGGAGTTGTGGGTCAAGGAAAAAGCCCATCACATTTTCTTAAGATGGGCTTTTGTTGAACGAGATGTATTTCGTCTCTTCACTTTGGCAAACTTTTTCCAAGAACCATGATAGAAATTCCCAAAGCCATTACGTCCTTTAAGATGAAGAATTCTGTAACAGGGACACCATCAACCATTGAAAATACTTCCGGAGTGGTGAAGAGAAAACTAAGGGTGAGAAGAAATGTTATTGAAGAAAATATTCCTCCGATAATTCCGGCATTCTTCCAGAAGAAATGAAGGAGGAGGGAAAGTGCAGTAATTATTTCTATTGTCCCGATGATGTTAGAAACTCCCTGAACACTCATGATTGAATACATCCAGTTCATGAGGAAACTGTTTTGTACAAGGGGTTGAATTGCGTTCGCTTCGGTCGGAGTGAATTTGAAAATTCCAATCCAGAGTAAAACGAGGGCAACACCGATTACACTTATTGTGTAACCAAAAGATTGAAAGTCGAATCTTTTCATAACCATTATTGCTTAACTGTGCTTGGTGAATAGTGATTTGTACTATTCACCAAGCACAACTATTACTCACCACACACTACTTCTGCAACGTCATCACATGGTCGCGAAGAGCGTGCATCTGCTTTATTGCATCGCCGCCAAATGTTTCCGGGTCGGGGGAAAGTAAGTCGGGGAAGTAGCCGGGCATTCGTGTTCCGGGTTGTATTCCTTCGGGATTCTTCAGCCACTCAGCAATCCATTCCGGCTTTAAACGATTCTTAGCCAGCAACAAATTCGGCGCAAGTTCTGCCGGAGATTTTCCTTCCGGAATTGTTCCGGTCGTATGGCAACTCAGGCATTGGAAATCATCAAACAATTTCTTTCCGCCTGTGACTAATTCGGGGTTGCGCTCAAATCCTTTGTAATCTCTCAACTCCAACTCTTTTTTCTGGATTGCAAGAAAGTATTTCGAGATGACAGTGATTTCACTATCCTTCAAGGCAAATGATGGCATTCTGATATTCAACCACGGACGAATTGTTGATGGAATTTTGAGGAACTCATGCAACCAAGGTTCCTGCACCTTCGCGCCTTCAGGACGGAGGAGTGGCGGGGCGAGACCTTCGTCCTCCAACATTGCTTTGATAGAGCCGCCGAGTTCTTCAATCTGGTGACAGTTGATGCAATTGTAGTAGCCCGTCATCCGTCTCCCCGCTTCGATAGATTGCATATTCTTATCAAATGCTCGTTGATAGTTTGGTTCGGGTTGTTCTTTTGTCATGCCACGTAGGAGTGTGCGAAGTGCTATCATTTCACTGTCAGAAAAAGCAAAGACCGGCATCTTGGAAATAATTTTGTCCGTTGTGTAAACACGTGCATCTTTAATTTTATTGAATGTCCAATCATCCCATGTGTGAGGAACTTTTGTATCACCGAAATCTAACTCATCAACACGTTTGCGACCAAAGTTGGAGAGGGCAACTGAAACTTTTCCTTCCCGTTCCATTCCTTTGATGGAGTGACAACCCGCGCATCCAAACTCACGAATAAGTTTGTCGCCTTTTTTAATCTTCTCCGGATTATCAAGGTCAAGCGTTTTCTGTTCAAATGTTCTGTCATCTTTCAATGTCATCAGGTAAGCGACAATATCTTTTGCTTCTGAATCTGTAAGGCGAAGACTTGGCATCCGTGCATCAGAGCGAAACTGACGTGGATTTTTAATCCAATGAAACGCCCAATCAGCATCAACCTTGCTACCGACTCTTGAAAGTTCAGGAGCAATATCGAAACTCAGTCCACGCGCCTGTCTCATTCGTGTATCATCCCCGACCACATGGCAACCATTACAACCAACAGTTTCTACAAGTAGTTTTCCTTTATCAGAGTTTCCACCTGAAGAACTTCCTTTTGCAACGGTATAGTTCGACTCTTTGCTGATACTTGTTAAATAGGCTGTAATTGCTTCCGCTTGTTCATCATCGAAACGGAAGTTCGGCATACGTGTGTGCGGGTTGTAGTCTCTCGGATTTCTAACCCAACGGAAGAGCCACTCGGCGCTTGCCTTTGCCGCAAGTTGATTGATTTCAGGACCAATCTTCGGAATATCTGTGAAGCCCTTTATTTCATGGCAACCAAAACATCCGGCTTCAAATAATATTTGTTTTGATGTGTTGAATTGCTCTCCTCCCTTTAAATACATTTCGTTTGTATGGCAACCATTGCAGGAAGCATACACTTCTTTTCCTTTGAGTAGGGGCCACTCCCAGTAGTGGTCAGCATCACCATGAGCGAAACCTGCAGTGAGTGCAGTTCCCTGACCACGATGGCAAGGTGTACAACCAAAGGATTCAGTATTGTGGAGTTTTAACAATTCGGGGACAGGATGGCGGGTAAATGGTTGAGCAACGCTATCCATGTTTTCATCGTTCCAACCAAGGTGACAAGTTTGGCAACGGTCAATACGAGCTTTCGGTGTTCCGAAGTTTGTCTTGTCGAAATTGTTCGACATGATTTGTCTGATTTGAATTGTTGAGGCGTGAACACGCTCAATCTTTGCTATTGCATTTTCGATATCGGCACGAAGCGGCTTGATCTTTGCCTGAACATCTTTGACTGCGAGCGTATATGTTTTGATGAGTTCATTATGCACTTTTCTTTTTGATTCAAGTTCAGCAACAACGGCGTTGTATTTTGTCATCAAAACAACTTCATCATCGTATGATTTCTTAGCACTTTGACTTTCATCTCCTTCATGGAGAGATTTCTTCCAGAAGTAGTACGCCTCATCTGCGCGACTTTTTGCAAAGGTGTAATCGCGATTGGCGTCGAGCAATTGTTCATCAATCTTCAATATTTCCGCAGATGCAATTTTGTATTCGGATGATTCAAGTCTTGCCTGAGCCGCTTCTAATTCTTTTTGAAGTTCATTATACGCGGCGGAATCAAAGTTGGCATACGCCTGCTGAAGCCGTTCATTCCATTTCTGTTCGCTCAGTGTATAGTAGGCATCCTGATATTCTTTCCAAGGACGACGTGTGGTTACTTCATCTAATACAGCCCACATTGTGCCAAGAAAAAGCAAAGCGGAAAGTGCAAAGTAAATCTTTCCGTAATCACGTGTTTCAACGGGTGTATTTGCCCGCTTACTTAATAAATCAAACAAACCTTTCATGCGATTCTAATTCTTCTTAGATGTTAAACCAAGGTGTGACAAGTATGTATTTGATGTTCAGCGCGATACGAAGAACCATCTTAATCGGAAGCGACATCATAGTAAGGAAGAGGAACGCCACGATATTATATTTTACCGCTCCTAATTTTTTCATGATGTCGGTATTCTTTTTCATCATCCAGTAAAGCGGGATGAGAGCGTAATATCCCAGTATGAGAACTATGCCGAAAACAACTGCGAGCGGATTAAGACTTGTGTCAGCACGGTATGTGTGGATTCCAAATAATTCGGATAAATCAATATTCGTTAATGCGACGACACGATGTGTATCCCATTCTTCCCATGGATGGAAGAAATACCAGCCTGGTCCACGCCAAAATGTTCCGAGGACAATCAATGCTACCCAAAGAACGAGGAATCCGAAGCAATAGGTGAGGAGGGAAAACTTTCGTTCTTTGAAAGTGTAGTAGCCGTTTCCTTTTTCGTTGATATCTATGTATGGTATTGCCATCAATCCCATGATAATAATTGTCGGAAGAACAACGCCGGCAATCCACGGGTCAAAGTAAACGAGCATCTCCTGAAGTCCGAGGAAGTACCAAGGTGCCTTGGAGGGGTTCGGAGTAAGCGTAGGATTTGCAGGTTGCTCTAATGGTGCATCAAGCAGGAACGACCAGAACACAAGGATAACCATGACAAACAAAGTTGCCAGAAATTCAACCCGAACAAGATTGGGCCACACTTGAACTTTCTCGTTCAGTTTTTCCTCATCAAGAAAACCCTGCTTGTCATTCTTCAATGCTTTTCTGAACGACCACCATGTGTAGCCGACTACCAAGGCAAGTAAGAGGACAATCGGAATATTATCCGCTTTTGAAACTATTTCCCAAACATTATGCATGATTTATACTCACTTAAAATATTACTCCCTACGAGTTATCAACTTTACCGCTTGAAGTTGGACCGGAAATTCCTCCATCTTTTCTGATTCTCCAGAAGTGGACAATCATAAAAATGGATGCAACGATTGGTAAGAAAATACAGTGACCGACATAAAATCGTAGCAATGTCG
>JACPVN010000490.1 GCA_016191715.1 Ignavibacteriota bacterium
CTTCGATTGAAGTCGAGCAGCGAGTGTTTGGTCCATGATGATACCTAAAATGTTGTTGAACAATAATATGAAATTTTCGCTTAGGTATCATATGAGACTAACTATAAATAGTTTGCACTGAAGAAATACAATTCGATATTTAAAAAAAATGAAAAAGCCGGTTTCCATTTACGGAAACCGGCTTTTTATACTTACTACTTTATGCTATACAACTTACTACTTCGTTAGAAGCATCTTCCTCGTCTGGACAAAATTTCCAGCCGTTAAGCGATACACATACATTCCACTCGGCATGGTACTCGCATCCCACGATGCTTGATACGTCGCCGGATGAAGTTGCTGATTCATCAATGTCGCTACTTCACGTCCAAGCATATCATACACTTTCAACGTGACAAATTCTTCCTGCGCAATTTGAAATTCAAACTTTGTTGTCGGGTTAAACGGGTTCGGATAGTTCTGTGATAGTTCGAATGATTCGGGAATAACCCCGGCAACTTCTTTTACTCCAACGACTCCCGTCTTCACATCGTAATCATAACTCTTCACTGTTGTCGGACCTCCGGTGTACGTTGTATCCACTTCAAACTCTATAGAAGTCAAATCAAGCGCATAAAATATTATACTTCTCTCTTTGGGGTCAACGGTAATTTTATTGTCTTCATCAATGTTTGTTTCTATTTCATCATATACTAATCGAATGACTTGTTTTGTAGTACCGCCCGGGAACACCATGCTTCCAAATCCATTTACATCCCACCACTTTTCAGTTATGTCTACTTCCCCATCAGGGGAAGTCATCGTATCAATCCGATGATGAGTTGTGCCAAGTGTTAAAGGAAGCGGAAAACCCATTTGACGGAACTTCATCAATATCGTAGTATCAGCCGGGTACGGAAATCCGGGAGGCGGAGGAGGAGAAATCTGCATTCGTGTGACACCACCCAAGAGATAACCGCCATCAGAAGTGGCTCCAGAGTAAAATGTTATTGTATAAGTCATGGTATAACCACCACCGATGGATTGCGACAGAGACACTTCTGTACAAATATCAGCGTCAGGAAATTCTTCTGCACGAAGATGTCCCGCGGCAGAAAGATATTTGATTGTATCTCTATTCGCAGTTGGTGCCAGCGGGATAGAGCTGAAATTCCATGACTGCGCAGATGAAGATGCAGTACCTAAATCATGAGTTCCGCTGAGAGAATCACTTACACTCAACCATTCTGTATTAATCATCGCTCCTTCAACGTCAGAAGTGGTGATAGTAATTTGAGCTGAAATGGTCAATGGTAACAGTACCATGACGAAAAGCCCTAAAAATAAATTGTAAAATTTCTTCATAAAATATCTCTAAAGTTAATTGTGGGAATGTATTTTTTTGAAGTTCACTTTTGCACATGCCCGAAAACAAGAGTGACTGCTGAATATCCTTGTTTTATGTAATAAAGTAACAAAACTCTAAAGATAACCAATACCCCATTGGAGGTATTTTTATAGAATAAGATTTATCCCCTTCTTACCATTCCATCCAAATTTATTCAAATCTACCCGTTCTTTGCTGAAATGTATCCCTTCTGATTTTAACAAACTCATTTGTTTTTTATAGTTGCCTGTTTCTTTCGGAAAAGAAATTTTTCCCTGAGCATTAATGACACGATGCCAGGGAACGGGAATTCCTTTCGGTAAATTGTGCATTGCATATCCGACAAGTCTCGCTTGTCCGGGAAAACCACTAAGTTTTGCAATCTGTCCGTAGGTTGCCACCTTCCCTCTTGGAATCTTCTCAACAGTTTTCCAGATTCTGAGATAGGTATCATTTGATTTATTTTTTTGACTTTTCAACTTCCGCCAAAGTGTACTTTCAAAATTTGTTCTGCTTGTTCAGCCAGTTCTTCCGGAACATATAAATCAATTCCATAACCCATTTGTAAAAAGTTACCTCCGTGCGTGGAGACAGTTCCAAGACTTTTCAGCATGACAGGAATATTATCCTTCTCTAGAATTTCTTTTGCCCATTCTGCATTGAACTGGTCGGCAACATTTCTAATTTTCACCATCTTCCAATAATTCCTTTACGAGCCGTTCTACGAACCGTAGGTAGGCAATAATCACAAGTCGAAGACCCCGCCATGGCGGGTGTGAATTACTTACCGAACATAAACATCAACGGTCTCCATAGCCGTGCCGCCCATGCCCGTTCGTTGTGCTCTGCTTTCTTATCAAGAAACCACTCGAGATTCTTTCCATCCACAAATCCTTTTTTCCGCAGAACAGGAAGCATCAAATCGCATCCGATTTGAAGTTCTTTCTCCAAACCGACTCCACCATTATCAATGTACAGCCTGATATTTTTTTCAGGTCCGTTAAATTGTTCTGCTTCAGCAATCGTTTCTTCAGGAAACGCGGGAGAAAGACATCCCGCCATCGAAAACACTTCAGGGTAATTCCACACAAGAAGGAACGATGCAAGTCCGCCCATCGAAGAGCCCATGACTCCAGTGTTCGCTCTGTCCGTCAACGTTCGATATTCGTTGTCTATCATCGGCTTGAGTATCTGCACAATAAACTTTTGATATGCTTCACCTTTTTTTGTTTGAGAATATTCGGGTGAGCGGTCGGGCGAGTTATTGATTCCGACAACATTAATTTCTTTCATCTTGTTGAATTTGATTAAACTCTCTGCAACCTCATCCACATGCCAGTCGTACCCGATGAACGAAGTTTTCGGGTCAACGATATTTTGTCCGTCGTGCATGTACAATACAGGATAACGTTTTGTGGTGTCGGTTTCGTATGAAGGCGGAAGCCAGACAATCACATCCCGCTCGTATTCCAATCCTTCACCCTTCAATTTACGATGATACTTCACAGTTCCGGTAATACTGCCCCCCGGTTCAGAACTTTCATCACTCCATATTGCGGGACGAAGCGTCATTGTCGTGTCGTTATCCAACGTTGCCTGGATATTCGGAGAAATTTCACCTTGCGTATAAATCGCCTGGTTGTTCCACGAACCGCGTGTAATTTTCAATTCCAAGAAAAATCCTTTCGGGTATGTTAATTCATGTGTCCAGAGAGAGTCATTCACTCGTTTCATTTCAACCTTGCCCGGATCCCAATCACCAATGGTTGCATTGTTCCCGACAATATAAAGTTGTGCATCTTGTGGTGTTGATGGAGGGGTTATTACGTTGACGACAATCTTGACAGGTTGTGCCAAACAAGATGTGAGCAGAAGAACAAATGGAATGATAAAGGAAGTAAGTTTCGTGCTCATAAAATTTTCAGAATAAAATGTTTTCGTGTTCTACGCTTTTTTTGATATCGAGAAGTTACTTTGTTGATTTATCATTTGCAACAATTGCAATTCTTTTTCCATCCGGGCTTACAGCAAGTCGTTTGATTTCTTCAATGCCAAGACTCGACCAATCAACAATTTCATTCCATGTAGAATCTTTTCCCGGTTTGAAAAGAAACAGTTTTGATTTTTGTCCCATGAGAATTTCACCATCCGGAGTCCAAACATAATCTTCACTTCCTGTTAATGTTTGAATAATCAGACTGTTTTTGTTCGACTTCAAATCATATTCATTGATAAACCACGTTGAGTCGTTTAACTTTTGAACGTAGCTGAATGATTCCTTTCCCGGAATCTTATGCAATGAACGACCGATATTCGTATCTAAAACAGTTGTTTTCTCTGTCTGAATATCAACAATCTGTAATGTATTCGGTTCACCGAGAACAAACAATGCGACCCGGTTGCTATCAATCCAGCAATGATACCCGACAGGTTTAATTGTTTTGAGAACCAAGGTTGGAGTATTATTCACCGGATTAAAATACCACAACCTCTGGGTTGAATCTTTCTCAACACGGACAACAGAGAAATACCCTCTTTTCGGCATTGGTGTTGGTGAATATTCACTCTCTTCCGTCTGCACTAATCTCGTGATGTAGCGATGTTGTAGATTATATGTGTAAATATCCGCTTGTTCATCTTCATAGATTGAAGTAAACAACAATAAACTTGACCCAAAAAATGAGGGCTGGTTATCGTAACCATTTCGATTGGTGATATTGACCGGATCATCGAATGACATGGTTGACGTTTGTCCATCGTTGTTCTTCCCTTGAGTCCGAATTGTTGTAAGGTAGATGTCCGTTGAGGGAAGTGGTTGCGCATTTACTACTTGTATGAAAAACAACATTATAATATAAATCATACGCTATTGCTTAAAAATAAAATTTTGTGCCCATTCCTATACTCGGCATAAAATTGACTATACCTGAATAAGGGTTTTTCATGAAACTACCACTAAATTCGATATAATGACGAATATCTTTTCCAAAACTTGCACCGATGAACGGGTTAAAAATAACCGGATATCCGATTTCTGCTTTATTATTCGATGATACTGGAAATTGATATTTTATATCTGTCATAAAAAAATATACTTTCATCCCTGCGTACAAACTTCTTAGCTGACTAAATAAAAATTTCCTTTGTGCGTATTTATCCTGTTCGATGGCTTTACTTATGTTCCGTGAGTAAATTATTCCCGGTGCTATTCCCGCCGCGTAGTAATGCCAATTTGTTCCTTCTTTCTCATGGTAAGCAGGATGCCCAACCACCGTTAGTTCAATAGCAAAGTTTCTTTCAGAATCTTTCTTTGTCAATCTTTTTTTTAGATTCACTTTTGCTCCTAAATCGAAGTGGTTGTTATCTTCCTGTGGAATCCGGAAAAAAGAAGTCAGTATCGAGGTGTTCCACAAAGAAAAACCTATGTCGAAATCCTCTTCAATCGCTACCTGATAATTCGGTTCGAGTATTTGCCATGAAGAAGTTTTGCTCCCAAATGCACGGGAAGAATCTTTATACAATTCAACAAAACTAAAACCTGTTGATGATGCACCTCCGAAACTTGAACGACCTTTTCCCAATGTTTCAGCGTCCTGAAATTCCATGAGGCTGATTCCGGCACAACCGGAAAACAATATCCACAAAGCATTCAATCCTATGAAGAGCGTTTTTCTTAGATGCATGAATGACACTAAAAAATTACCGTAACTCCAAAACCAACAAATACAGAACTTTCAAATTTGTTTGAATATGGATTTTTCGTAAGAGCATAAATGATTTCAAGAAACTGTCTTTTATAATCACCTGCGGTTACTCCAATAAAAGGTGAATATATTACTGGTGTTGCATTGATTGTCCTAACCATTCCGGTAGATTGGTCTTCATAACTCAATTGAGACCATAAAATATTCATCTTCATCCCTAAATACACACTTCTAAGGTTGCGAATAAACCAGATTAAAGGAATTGGACGGTTATCATCAGGATGAGAATTAATTGTGTAAGAATATATTGCAAACGGAGAGAAACCCCCAGTCCATTCCTGAACAGTTTTCACATCGTTTGGTAATATTCCATAGTTGGCATAATGTCCTAAACCATCAAAACCCAGTGAAACTTTATGGTCTGATTCTCTTTCAGTTAGCATGTGTTTGAAAGAACATTTTATTCCGAAATCTGCTTTTTCGAAATCCAACAAGAGAATATTATGAAAAATACTTGAACTCCATAAAGAAAATCCCAAATCATTTTTTTCACTTAGCCCTACTTGATATCGTCCTTCTAAAATGTGAAATGATCGAAATGGAATATTTTTATTTGTAGTATCGGAATATAGCGTCGTTAAAGATGGTCCAGCAGTTAATCCATAAGAAAACGATTCTCTTCCTGCTTGCAATGTTTCAGCATCTTGCATTTCTAATAAACTGATACCAGAGCAACCACCGAAGAGGCAACCGGAAATTATTGTTGCAATTCTGCATAGGAATAATTGCTTCATGAAACTTTGCATTGTAATGCTCTTTTTGTTATCAGTTTTATTGTAATCATCTCAACGCACGATAAGCATCCTCAAACACCTTCTTCGTCTTCATCTTCTTCCTGACTATCTCGTGATAACGACGCTCTGCTTCTTTAATCCACAATGCCTCGACATGTTCTTCTTCACTTTCCTCCAGGCTGGAAAGAAGTTTCTCTGCAATCGTTGCACGAGAGGAAATTGGCAATCCCAATAGTTTAACAGCAAGTTCTTTTTCTCCTGTTGACATTTATTCTTCCTTTTTTCTTGAATTATACAACTTTAAATCACCTTCACCAAAAAATAATTCTTCCCGCCTTTCCTCAACACCACGAATTTCCCATGCACTGTTTCATTCATCCCGACTTTCTGTGTGACACCGCTTGTGCGGATATTATTGATGTAAATCCCCCCTTGCTCAATCGCCCGTCGAGCGTCTCCTTTGGATTTTGCAACCTGCGCGTGCACGAGTAACTCCACTAACGATATTCCTTCACCAACAAATTGTGTGTTCGGAATTTCGACTGATGGGACATCACTGAAAATATCAACAAGTTCCCCATCGCTCACATCGGTAATTTCTCCGCCAAAGAAAATCTTCGTGGCTTTGAGCGCCTGAGCAAGTGCATTCTCATCATGGACAAGTTTTGTTACCTCCTGAGCAAGTGTACTTTGCGCTTCACGTTTTTCCGGCGCTGTAAGCATCGAAGATTCAAGCAAATCAATTTGTTCTTTCCCAAGAAGTGTGAAGAATTTCAAATACTTCATCACGTCGTTGTCATCCGTGTTAAACCAAAACTGATAAAATTTGTACGGCGATGTCCGTTCTGCATCGAGCCAAACAGTCCCGCTCTCTGTTTTGCCAAACTTTGTTCCCGATGAAGTTGTAATTAACGGAAACACAATCCCGTGCGCATCGCCGCCGCGCAATTTCCGAATCAAATCAAAACCGGAAACAATATTTCCCCATTGGTCGCTCCCTCCCATTTGCAATGTACATTTGTACCTGTCATACAATTCAAGAAAATCATACGACTGTAACAACGAGTAACAAAACTCCGTGAACGACATCCCCTGTTCTTTTTCGATGCGATTCCTCACCGAATCTTTCGCCATCATTTCGTTGATAGAAAAATGCTTTCCGATGTCGCGGAGAAAATCAACCATGTTCAGTTTCGTCAACCAGTCAGCGTTGTTCACCAACGTTGCAGGATTGTCCTTCGCGTCGAAATCCAAAAACTTCGCAAGTTGTTTTTTGATTCCTTCGAGATTCGCATCAATATCTTCCTTCGTTAAAAGTTTCCGTTCCTGTGTTTTGCCGCTTGGGTCTCCAATCATTCCCGTGCCGCCGCCTGCAATGGCAATCGGCGTGTGTCCGTATCGTTGAAGATGGACGAGTCCCATAATCGGCAGTAGCGAACCGACATGGAGCGATGAAGCCGTCGGGTCAAACCCGATGTAGCCCGTTACATTTCCTTTGGCGAGATGTTCTTCCACTCCTTGTGAGAAAGAGTGAATCAATCCACGCCATTCGAGTTCTTTAAAAAATGTCATTGGTAATTTGTCATTAGTCATTTGTCATTCGTCATTAGGTTACTATTATCTTTTCGAGCATCAAGCATCAAGCATCAAGTTTTTCATTTTGAATTTTGCATTGATAATTATTCCCACTCAATCGTAGAAGGCGGCTTCGAACTGATATCATACACCACACGGTTAATGCCGCGGACTTCGTTCACAATCCTGCCGGAAATTTTTGCAAGCAACTCATGTGGCAACGGCGCCCAATCGGCGGTCATTCCATCAAGACTTGTGACGGCACGAAGCGCGGCAACATTTTCGTATGTGCGTTGGTCGCCCATCACACCGACCGTTTGCACAGGAAGTAAAACGGCAAATGCCTGCCAGAGTGTTTGATAAATTCCCGCTTTGTGAATCTCGCTTACAAAAATAGCATCAACTTCTCTCAGTAAATTACATTTTTCTTTTGTGATGTCGCCGATAATGCGTACCGCAAGCCCCGGACCGGGAAACGCGTGACGAAGAATCAACTCTTCCGGCATCCCAAGCGTACGCCCGACTGCACGTACTTCATCTTTGAACAATTCCCTAAACGGTTCGATGAGTTTCAACTTCATACGCTCCGGCAATCCGCCGACGTTGTGGTGCGTTTTGATTTTATGCGATGGTCCCCGAAATGATGTTGACTCGATGACATCGGGATACAATGTTCCTTGCGCGAGAAACCCGACGTTGCCGATCTTGTGCGCTTCGTTATCAAATATTTCGATGAACGTGTTGCCGATAATTTTCCGTTTCTGTTCCGGGTCGGTCACGGCTTTCAACTTCGCGAGAAATATTTCAGACGCATCAACATAATCGAGGTTAAAGCGATACGTATCGCGGTACAATTTCACAACGTATTCGCTTTCATCTTTCCGCATCAATCCGTTATTGATGTGGATGCAGTAGAGTTGGTCGCCAATTGCTTCATGCAACAACACTGCAAGTACCGAAGAATCCACGCCGCCGCTGAGCGCGCAAATAACATTTTGTGTTCCGACAATCGCACGGATTTCTTCCTTCTCTTTTTCGATGAAGGAACCTGCATTCCAGTTCCCGTTGCATCGGCAAATCCTGAAGAGAAAGTTGCTGAGAATCTCTTTCCCCTTTTCCGTGTGAACAACTTCCGGATGAAACTGCACACCAAACATTTTCTTCTCTTTATTCCGAATCGCACAGATGGGAGAATTATCTGAGTGAGCAATCCGCTCGAAGCCATTCGGTAACTTCGTCAGGTGGTCGCCGTGACTCATCCAAACCGTTGTTTTGTTTCCCTCAATTCCTGCAAACAAATCCGAAGCATCATCAAACACAACTTCTGCACGACCATATTCTCGTTTCGCCGACGGGTCAATTTTGCCGCCAAGTTGATAGGCTATCATCTGCAAACCGTAACAAATCCCCAAAACCGGAATCCCCATCTGAAATATTTCAGGCGAACAATACGGAGCGTTTTCTTCATACACGCTCGAAGGTCCGCCGGAAAGAATTATCCCTTTCGGGTTTAATTTCCTTATATTTTCAATCGAAATGCTGTGCGGATGAAGTTCAGAATAAACACCCAACTCACGCACGCGCCGGGCAATCAGTTGAGAATACTGCGAGCCAAAATCGAGGACAAGTATAGTTTCCGAATGAATCATAAATCGTGTGTGAAGATACGAAAACCCATAAGAGATGACAAACGGAATCCAATATTTGATTTTGTGAGAAAATATGATTACATAGGCACGTCAATTTGCTGTACATTCATTAACAACTGTTAGGGTTTTTATGTTTGTTGTACTTTGGTTGCTCATCGGCATTGCGTCCGTGAGCATTTCATTTTTTCTTGCCGCGTCTCCCGGCGACTTGTGGCAATCAGTAAACGCCGCAGGTCTTACCGCCGCAGTGTATCTTCTCGGTCTCCTCATTTTTACTCTTCGAAAACCTTTTTCTTTTTCCACCAGAATTATTAGTTGGCTCGTTGCAATTACAGTCTGCGTTTCTCTTGCTTTTGCATGGCGAACGCAGGATGAACAATGCCACTGGCAACAGCGTCAACTTCGGGTAATTCTCCAACGTATTTCTTCCGGCATTTTACACGCTCAAATCTATGATACGTTGTTACTTCAATTCCAGCAATATCACAGCCAGGAACCAACGCTCCGGAAACCTATCGGTAGATTATTTTACGATGCTCATCCCGGAATTTCAGAAGGAAGTAATTTCTATCACCCTCCGGAAGATTGGGACAGCACACGAATATATCTTCATACGTTGACCGACAGTAGCATTGTCGTTATCGGTAGATATACATACACGAAAGGACTCAATCCTGTCTTTGAAAATTACGATAACCGAAAAGGAAAATTTCAAGTGCGTGCCACGTTAACAGAGAAAGGAATTGAATATGTCAGAGAAAACTAACATCCCGGAAACAACTCCGGAACCGATTCCGGAATTTTCACCGGCGTTTGTGAAATGGCTGCTCGTACTTACTGCCGGAACGATACTCTTGATTTTCTTTCAATCTCCCTCCGGCGACCCCAATGAATATGAAATTTACGGAGAGGTAGCCACCACAACACATTTGCTCAATCCTTGGGTCATAGCGGGCGGTCACACAATTGCTACTGCAATTGAGGAATTCAGTTTGGGTGATGGATTCGTCGAAATATCTCCGTCAAAACAGTTTGCGACACTGCTCGGGATACTTATTGCGTTCGTCATTGCGCCGACATTGTTCTTGATAGGATGGAGAAGATTCTATGAACTTCAATCATCCGGAAAAGAACCCTGGAATTTCCTCTTCAAACCGATGGGGATTCTCATCATCGTCGGCGGAACTGTGACAGTCTGGATTGCAATTTCGTCATTCCCGGTCTCGTATCTGCAGTACGATACATTTCAATCAATGATAGAGAGTCAAACGGTCAAAGAAAATCAGGATTACCTCATGGCAGATGTTGCCTCAGTCATGCGCGCAAGTCAGGTGTATCATACATTGCCAACATCACTTGGCGGCGGCGGCGGAAGTTTTGAGGGCTTTTCAATTCCTGATACAACACAGTTTCCCCACGGTATCGTCCGGATTTCCCATGTCAGCAGAGATACGGTTTCCATCGAGGGTATTTCTAACATTATTCCGGGCGCTACTGTCTTCTGTACGGTAGATTCTTCCAATCTTGTTTCGCTTCGTTGGACCGGTTTCTAATACATTATTCAGAAAGAAATTATATGGCTCACTCACATGTACAGTTTGATTGGCGTTGGCTCGGGATAGGATTTTGTTTTCTCGTCGTATTCCATTTGTTACCTTCGTTCCTCATCGGTGTTCTCACCGTCAGGAATGAATTGATGATGTACCTCTGGCTATTTTCAGGATTTTCACTTGTATCAGGATACATCGGGTACCGCACACAAGGCGAGTCATTACTCGAATCCGCCTTCGCCTCTACAATCTATCTCATGCTATTAAGTTATGCGCTTCCCGGCATTTTGAAAACAAAAGGAGAAATTACCGTTGTGTTTGTTTTAATCGGCATTGCATGTGTTTTTGTCATCTCTGCAATGAGCGTGTATGTCGGAAATGTTCTCAGAAGAAAACAACAAACGAATCCTGAATGAAAAAAGCCAACCTGCGTGAACGATGGTATTGACGCATAAAAAGCATCGGTTAAATAACTTTTTTCGTTTGCGTCAATACCATCGTTCAGTTATTTTATAACTCCCGACGTACGAAAAATTATTAGAGCCATGATTCCCCTCCGGAGAGGGGTTAGAAACTGTCCGAAAAATCCATACAGGCGCAAACCTTGCGAAGGTTTCACGTTTCGATATGCCAATACAGTTCAATGAGTATCGAACTATTTAATGGCTATAACCTTCGCAAGGTTTTTGATAAAGTTCTCGGACAGTTTCGTAGGGGTGTGTGCCGGATGAGCCTGAACCATGTGAAGTCCCGCTTTGAAACAAAACGTGATGATTTGCTTTCAAAATTTTCTCTGAAGATATTAGAACCAACGTCCAATGTCGCACGGGGCGCGACCATTGTCTCAAGCGGCAATGTGGGAGAAGTTACAAGTTTCAATCCACGCGCCCGCACGGGGCGCGACTGGAGTGTACTGACCGATGCACAGCGGGCACAATGGTTTCAATCCACGCGCCCGCACGGGGCGCGACGATAACTGTCCCACTGTTGTTTTGGTGCCGTAGAGTTTCAATCCACGCGCCCGCACGGGGCGCGACCTATATCGCCTGCAGTTGCTGAGCCGCCAACGTGTTTCAATCCACGCGCCCGCACGGGGCGCGACAGGAAA
>JACPVN010000491.1 GCA_016191715.1 Ignavibacteriota bacterium
GCACGACAAAAAAGATTATTGATATTCCGTATTCTGTCGAACGGATTGATAACACGCAATATAAATTTGAAAAGAAAGTTTCCGTCAACGATGTATTAGAAGGAATCCCCGGATTGTTTCTGCAAAACCGGTACGGGAATCATGATGTGCGCGTTTCGATTCGCGGATTCGGTAGTCGTTCGAATTCCGGTATTCGCGGCGTTCGAATTTTGCTTGACGGAATTCCCGAATCAGAACCGGATGGACAAACTCGCGTGGAAGCAATTGACTTTGAATCTGTCGGTTCGATTGAAGTAGTGAAAGGAAATTCTTCATCCCTTTATACGAACGCGCCCGGCGGAGTTATCAACTTCATCAACGATATACATTTTCCGAGAACATTCTTCAACAGTTTCAATAACTTCGGTTCATTTGATTTCCGAAGCAACGGATTCAAAACCGGATTGAAAACCGATAATTACAGTTTACTGACGACATACAATTATCACACATATCAGGGATATCGTCCGCACAGCGAAGATTACTGGCACATTCTTAACTCTGCTGTTGAAATCAAGCCGAATGATTTGTCAACGTTTTCTGTCTTTAGTTATTTTGTTGATGGGTTGATTCGTCTCCCCGGCTCTCTCACCAGGCAGAAGTTTGAGCAGGATCCGTTTCAAGCGAACAAGAGAGACGTGGATAGAGATGCAAAGCGAATCACAAAAAAAGGAAGAGTTGCATTGCAGTTCGATACTTTTTTCGGAGAAGAAAATCAGAACGAGTTGGAATTAACCGCTTATGGAACAATGAAGTATTTCGAGCGGACGGCAAGGACATATCGCATCATGAATCGTAATGGAGTTGGTGCGAGCGCACGTTTTGTTCATCATACAAAAATTGCAAATTTGCCGTATGAGTTTTCTATCGGAACCGATTTGTTTTATCAGTCAGGACCGATTGAGGAATACACAAACATCAACGGAAAGAAGGGGGATGCGTTACTGGCGTTGACCGACGAAGTCATTGCCAATTCCGGGATGTATTTTCAAAACACGCTTGGTCTGATTGAGAATGAACTAGATTTACTTGTCACCGGCAGATTTGATAATGTAATGTTCGACGCACGGAATCAACTGTTCGAAATACAGAGTGACCTGAGAAAATTTTGTGCGTTCACTCCCAAAACCGCATTGAATTATAAACTCACTCCAACCGTCGCTTTGTATTCGTCGTATGGATTAAGTTTTGATACTCCTGCCGGAAATGAATTGGAAAATTATCCTACAAGTACGAAGCCACTTTCGTTATTTAATCCGGATGTTGAACCGCAAAAGTCTAAAAGTTTTGAACTTGGAATAAAAGGTAATATTGTTGATTTCGATGCAGAATTGTTCAGGACAATATATTTTGACGTAACAATTTTCAACACAAAGATTGATGATGAGATTGTTCCGTTTGAGGTGTTCGGAGATGTTTTCTATCGTAACGCGGCGAGGACGAATCGAACAGGAATAGAAATTGGAGGAAGCGCTGATATCTTTCGGGGACTTCAGGCAAAAACATCTTACACATTTTCTGATTTTTCTTATGATTCATTCAGCGCAAGAGTCATCGGAACAGACTCTGTCGGTAACATGGTCATTAACGATTTGAGTTATGACGGAAATTCTGTCCCGAGTGTACCAAAGCATAATTTATCGCTTACGGTTTCTTACGATAAAAAATTCTATGAAACACTAACGGGATTTGGAAAGGCATCATATACAAATGTCAGCGGAATGTATGTTGACGATGGCAACAGCGAAATGTTCGATGGATATTCGCTCTTCAATTCAAATCTCGGAATGGAATGGATAGTGGATAGATTTCAATTTGTTGTTTCCTGCGGAGTGAATAATATTTTTGATAAGCGATATGTAGCATTTGTGAACATCAACTCGGCCCAAAAAGAATTCTATGAAGTTGGTGAACCAAGAAACTTCTTTGCAGGATTTAATTTCGGTTACACATTCTAAGTGAAAGATGCTATGCTGAAATATATTGAATTGAGTACTTGGTACTTCGTACTTAGTACTTTGATTGCGTTTTGTGAATTGGAAGGTGCCCAAAATAATAAAACTCTTTCAGTCAACGTTGGACAGAGTTACAGAATTTATCCGAGTACCATAGTACAAACTGAACCACAAGTTGCAAAGCATCCGCTGAATCAAAACATTTTGTTTGTCAGTTCGAATACACTCAATCTTAATACAGGATTTCAGAGCGAGGGAGTTTATTCGACAACCAACGGAGGCGCGTCGTGGTTTGGTAGCGATACTTGCAAAGGTTTGCTTGTAACCGACCATCGGGGGAATCCCGGAATTGCAATTGATAAATCCGGAAAATTTATTATTACAAGACTTGGTGTTTCACCGGGATTGTATTCACATTACTCGACAAACAATGGATTGAACTGGTCATCGTTCAAAACAATAACGACAGAAGATTTGTATAAAGCGACCCTAACTACTGACGGAAGTTCATCAAGTAATTATTTTGGACGCACTTACGCAGTATGGACATTATTAAGCGCGCAACCATTCCCCACTGTTTTCTCTTTTACAGATGACGGTGGAGTTAATTGGAGTTCGCCAACACAAATCAACAATCCCACAACTGGCAAAATCGGAAATGGTGGTGAGGTAGATATCATGACGAACGGAACCATCGGCGTTTGTTGGGCGAGAGCAATTAATCGTTCCCCGTTTACTGCTGATTTTGTTGGCTTCGCTTCATCAACAGATGGCGGAACGAATTGGACTGTAAACGAAAGCGCGTTCGATGTCAACGGTATCAACGGTTACCTTGTTGACAAAGCGAATCTTCGTGTGAAGGACCTACCGCACATAGCAATTGATAAAAGCGGCTTATCAAGAAGCAATTGGATTTATCTCATCACCGCGCAAAAAGGATTAGCTCCATCCGGAAATGACCCCGACATTATTTTGAATCGCTCATCGGACAGCGGCAAAACATGGTCGTCCGGCATCCGAGTAAACCAAGATGCGCTCAACAATGGAAAATATCAATACTTCCCGGCAATTCATGTTGATGATGGCGGGGGAGTAAATGTGTTATATTATGATGAAAGAAATACAACAGCTGATTCCGTTGGTGTATTTCTTTCCCGTTCGATTGATGGTGGAACGACATGGATAGATTTTCAGGTAAGTGACCACAATTTCAAACCAGCACAGATTCCCGGAATGACTGTCGGTTATCAGGGAGACAACATTGCGCTAACTTCTGTCGGCAATACATTGCACACTTTTTGGATGGATAACTCGACAGGGATTTATCAGATATGGTCTGCACAAATTGAAATTTCTGCTCTTGGAATTGATGATGGTTCGGCAGAGATACCTTCAAGAGTTGAACTGTCTCAGAATTTTCCGAATCCGTTTAATCCGGGAACAGTTATAAGTTATAAGTTAAAGGTAAAAAGTTTTACTTCGCTTAAAGTTTTTGATGTTCTTGGCAAAGAAGTTTCAATTCTTGTGAACGAAGTGAAACAAGCAGATGAATATTCAGTAACATGGGATGCGAGTTACTTTCCGAGCGGGATTTATCTTTACAAACTTTCGACACCAGATGGAGTCCAAGTGAGGAAGATGGTATATCTCCGTTAATAATTGATTTGAATACACAGTTAATAAAGTACATTCCGTACCTCATAACTCAAAACAGTAACAACGAACCTGTAACCTCTAACCATTTTCGTTTGCATGACGTGTGAAATTTGCTTAAATTAAGCCCGCTTTTTGAACCTATCGTTTGAAGCGCGGTAGGCTTTTTTATTGTCATACATGCTTATTTCAGCGTTTCAATCCCCGTGTTTGAAGATTTATCACAAAAATTAGAGAGTGTTTTTAAGAAACTTCGTGGTCAAGGCAAGATTACGGAGTCGAATATTACCGATTCGTTGCGAGAAGTTCGTCGTGCTCTGTTAGATGCCGACGTCAACTACAAGGTCGTCAAGCAATTTATTGATGACGTTCAACAACGGGCAATAGGTCAGGAAGTCTTACAAAGCATTACGCCAGGGCAACTCATCGTCAAAATTATTTTTGATGAGATGGTGAAGTTGCTCGGAACTTCTGCAACGCAAATAACGTTTGCACCGATGCC
>JACPVN010000102.1 GCA_016191715.1 Ignavibacteriota bacterium
CGCACTAAGTACGAGGCACGTTACAACTTCAATGTATCTCGATGCAACAAACCTTACTTCACCAACATTACCTTCCTCGTCTCAGTAAAATTAGTTGCGCGCAGTGTAGCAAAGTACGTTCCGCCGGCAACTGATTGAGCATCCCAAGTTACCTGATAATTTCCGGGATGCATCGTTTCATTCACCAACGTTGCGACCTCTCTTCCATAAACATCATACACCTTCAACGACACAAATCCGAAATCGGCAATCCGAAATCCGAAATTCGTACTTGGGTTAAAGGGATTCGGATAATTTTGTTCGAGCGCGTACGTCGTCGGAATTCCCGGTAGTTCTATCACTTCATTCACATCCACCATGAAGAAAAAGAACGTATCGGAAGCCGCGACCGTTTCGATACCATCCGTTGCAAACACACTCCAGGCATACGCCATCCATGGTTGAAGTTGAGTCATTGCAATTGTCTTGAACGTATCTGTTGTTGAAAATCGTAACGTATCTAAGTTTACATTCACAACAACTAATTCGTAGCCAACAATATCACCAGCGTCCGAATCGTGAGCGCGACTCCATGAGAACTGAACACTATCGGAAGGGTGATATTCTATGGTATCAAACTTTGTTGGCGTCAAGAGATGAAATGGTGATGGTGCATGATTCGTATGATGCACTTGCAGCAAATACGATTGTTCAATTGTAATACTTCCATCGCTACAATAAATATGTACAAGAACACTTCCGACATCTGATGCATGCGGAGTTCCCTGAATTAATCCGGTTAGCGAATCAATGGAAAGCCACGCGGGTGAATTCATCAAGCGAAATGTTAGTAAATCGCCGTCTGGGTCAGTCGCCGTTACCTGATACTGATACGGGATGTCTTCAAACGCTTTCATTGTCGGTACGGAAGTAAAACGCGGCATGTGGTTCGTGTGAAGAACGACTAAGGTATATGTCAATTGATTCGTTCCGCGAAAATACCCGTCGTTCACTTCGACAGTAATTTGTTGTGTACCGACATCCGAAGCGCCGGGAGTTCCTTGTATCATTCCCGTTTCTTCATCAATGGAAAGTCACGAAGGCGCGCTGATAAGAGAAAACGACACTGCATCGCTGTCTAAATCATTGGCAACGATTTGACGCTGATAGAGGAAATCTTCGCGCGCAGTATCACTGACAAACTCAGTGAAATATGGACGGCGATTGATTGTGAGATTCACCAATTTCAACACAGGAGGAAATCCCCCGACGAAAATCGGTGTATCTCCGTTCGTTTTAGCAATCAACGTATCGCAGTTGTAGAGAATTCTGAATTGGACAACATCGCTGTCGTGAAATCCATCATCACTGAACGCACTCACTCCATACCATTGAGTTTCCGGATTATACACTGCAGTGTAAAAAGAATCACCCGATGGAAACATCAAGTGTATTACCGGCGGCTCGGTTGAGCATGGATTGGGAAATATTTCCGGATGAATCATCACGTTTCCGCGAAATATACATTGCAATGGTTGCGGGAACAGAGGTATCACAGCAAACATGAGCAGTAAAATAAATGCAAAAATTCTTTTCATCTCAACATCCTTTCTAATAAAACTTGCCACGCACCTCGAAGGTGCATGGCAAGTTCTAACATTACTATTTCATCAGAATCATTTTGTACGACTGCACAAACGTTTCTTTTCCGTCATTCGCTGTCAGGCGGTATGTATAAATCCCGCTCGAAACCGGCTGACCGGAATTGTTTGTTCCGTCCCACGTTACTTCAAAGAATCCGACTTCTTGGTTCTCATCAACCAATGTCCGAACCTCCTGACCAAGCATATCATATATTTTCAGAGTCACCGAAGCAGCGGCGGGAAGTTCATACTTTATTGATGTATTCGGATTGAACGGATTCGGATAATTCTGATGCAACACAAACTGTTGCGGAATTGTGTTTGCATCGCCTGCGGCAAGAATGTTGAGATTGCCGTTTAACACCGGCGTATCGCCGAATTTCGTCCACTTCACCCGCTGAGAAAGGAGTTGGTTTCCAATATAGACTTTCACCAATTCATCTTTCGAGGCACCTTCATCCTGAGCAGTCGAAGGATTATCGGCAAGAATCGGTAAGGCAAAAATTCCATCCGCGAGGAACTTCGCCATACCGCAAATGACACCATCATCATCAATTGCTTTTATGTCCGTTCCTTTCGCAATTACTGTTCCGTTCAGTCGGACATTCTTCCCATAGGCAAATACTGCTTCGGGGAAACCGGATGATGAGAGAGTTTTTCTTGTACTGTTTCCCGCAGTCTGTTTACCCTTTGTTGTCATCCCGATGCTGTCCTCAACATCCGGATAGACGAAATAACTCGGATTGTGCACGTTCAGGAAATATCCTTTACCTTCGTGCATGAATTCAAATCCGCCATCGGGGTAATAATCAAAATACTGATAGCCGTCGTCATTCACCCAATCAAGTGCAATGTTCAGATTCACACCCAACGATGAAAGCACTGTTGAGACATGATACACGTGTTCCGGCAAATAGGAAACAAAATTATAGCCGGGAAATAAGGTTAACGGAATTGTTGCACAGACCGGCTGACCCCAAATCTGCATCTCATCTTCATCATCCCACATGTTGACAAAATATCCCTTTCGGAAATCGGTCAACTGTAACGGATTGTATTCACCCAATGCAGGAATAAAGAAATCAAACCGTGGTTGCGTAGCGCCGTCGTTCACATAATCAAGAATGATTTTGACATTGCCGGACGCGAGTGCGTTACCGAAAACACCCATGATGCTTTGGTCGTACGGGAGTACGTTCCAGGCAACAGTATTGTATCCTTCACGCAATGCAATGTTCACCGACCTGAAATCAACACCGATGATGTCGTGCCAGGTGTAACCGCCTTCGGGCGGGAATCCGGGTTGAAAAATCGTCGCGCCGCAAATCCGCTCGAATTGTAAATCACAACCAAAATTAATTCCAAAGAGAATCGTATCACCTGCTTCAACACCTGCCTGACCCTCCTGGATTGAGAGAGCATAGTTTATTCCTTCCATAACACTATCGGGTGGAAGTTGAACAAGCGATGCTTTGATAAGTTGATAACTCGTTGTCAATGCAAGCACCACTGCATGTTTCGGAGCTACCATTCCGTGCATCGTTGCCAAACCTGCAAAGATTTGTTGACCTGTTCCGGCCGTTTCAAGTTCACCCTGACCGGCTAGAAATAACGTGTCGGTTATACTTCCTGCCACGACTAACAATGATGCAAAATAATCTCCGGGGTACATCGGCGAGAAAAATACATCAACGGTGAGAGATTCTCCGGGATTGATAACCGGACTTCCACTATTCACGACATCAAACGCTGCATCAGTCGAAAGAAAACTGACTTCCGTAGCCGAAGGCGAACCGTTGGTAAGTGTCAACGGCAAAGAGAGAAATTCACCCGGACGCACAGTCGGGAAGTTGATACAGTTTCTGTCGAAGCTAATATTTCTACCGTTTCCTACAAACTTGTTTCCGAAGTCCACATTATAATAAACATCTCCTGGCTGAACTACATAATCATACCCTCCCCCTGGAAATGTCTGTTGCCATCCAATTCTGTTTTCTTCGACAACAGTGTACGTCCCCGATGGAATATTGGTAAAAGAATATCTACCCGACGAATCAGTTACTGTGGAATCAGTCCTTATAATGGTAACTTCGTCCCTTTGATATAGAAAAATAGTCCATCCGGCGAGACCTGGTTCATCATTATCTTTTTCTCCATTACCATTAACGTCATTAAACTTCATCCCTTGCACAGAACCTGAATCGCTGACAAACACATCAGACGAAGACAAATTGTTCAGTTCGTCCCATTCACCGACTTGCTGATTCGCATCGAGATATACATAAAGTTCTCGCTCACCGTACGGAAGAGTAGGAAGAGTGATATATGTATCAATCGTATCCCGTTTCCCGATTGGTAATTCTACAACGTAATTTCCGCCAAGTTGATTTCCTGTCGTAAACGGATTCTCATCATAAAACTTCACCATCACATTGGAAACATCAACATTCGATTCATCATCATTTTTGAAGATAGCAACAAAGTGAATATTCTCTCCGCTGCTTGCGTTGTACGGTTCTGTCATGAATGATTCAACATAAATATCTTTCCGTGAGGTAACAATTGTTATGTACGCGTTGTTTGTGCTAAATGCGCCGTGCGTATCATAGACACGTAGCCCGACTTGTCCGTTATATTCACTGTTGAAAACGACTGTAACCGTATCAGTTGTGGCATCGTCATAACTTCCATCACCGTCAGTGTCCCATTCAAATGCAACGACGGAATCAGCGGGGAAATCAGGGTCGTATGATGCTGAACCATCTAACAAAATCGGCTCGCCGACACGACCAGCATATGTTGGTGAACCTCCGGGAGGAATCGCCACTGCCACAGGGGCATTATTTGCGGTTTGAATTTCTACCGTTGCAGTTTCCATATCGTACAACGGCGGCTCGCTGTTATCTTTCACACGAAGCGTTACGGTATAAGTTCCTGTATCCGCATATCCTGGATTTGTCGGGGTAGTACCTACTGCATCAGGATTCGAAAAATCAATCCCATCGGAAGCATCAAAATCCCACAAATATTCGATGATGGATTTGGAGGCATCCTGATGATACGAATTGGAACCATTCACCGTGAATGAAGTATTCGGCGGACGCGAACTTATAGGGTCTATCACAGCCACAGGCGGAGGAACAACGACACCTTGCGTGAGAATTAAAATCCCGAATGCAGTTCCCATCTCCCCATCGTTGTTTACCCAATAAAAATCTTGCCATGAACCGTTGCTCTTCTGTCCATAGGTTGAATGATAAAGGAGATGGTCGCGATATTCCTGATACCAGTTATGCGTTCCGATGTTTGTCAATCCAGTATGATTATCAATGATTCTCATCCCCTTGGCTACTCCATACATAGCATACATATTGCCGTTGAAGTGTTCCGGGGAATAACTGTCCTGCGTGTCATACCAGTGATTATTCAGGAACGCTAATGCAGATTGAACAGCCGGACTCGCAGAAGTCGCTCCTGTCGTAACAAGTGAACCGATTCCGGCGGCAGTCTTCGCTATGTTATTCCAGTCCCCGACATTGCTGTATCCGAATCCACCGTCTGTGTGTTGAGAATACGTTAACCAGAGTAGCAATTCGTCCTTCACAAATTGTGGAACTGGAATTCCCCACGCGCTTTGTGCCGCTTCATACGCCAGAGCGCTCCACTGAACCGCGGAATTATCGCTCGTACCGTAACTCGATGTAGCGATACTGTACCGCCATCCTCCACGACCAATCAAAAAATCGGTTTGTGCGTATGAAAGTTGGTCTAAGGCATCAATGATAAAATGTAAATAACTTGTTCCATTATGAATTCCCAGTGGAATGATGTCTGACTGTGCGCTTGTGGCGGTTCGATGTGCCGCGATAATTGCTAACAACCCGATTCCGTTCGCGTAATTATCCTCATGCAAATACGCGCCGTATCCGTCTCCGTCCGAATCAGGGTCTCCATTCGGTTGAACGGAGATTTCCATCGAACTTGACTGAGAGAATAAATAATTCAGTCCAACTCTGACAAATTCAGCATAAATATCGGAATCAAAATTATTCGTCGGGAGATGCCCGTTTTCTTCAAATGCAAGCAACGATAAACCTGTCGAACCAATACTGTTATAACTCCCGTACCATGAGCCGTTCGGATACTGAGTTAAATACAATCGGAGCAATCCCCGTTCGATAGCCATGTTCACCTCAATTTCCGGTGTTGTTGCGGCAAAAACACGAATAACCGATTCGTCGTATTCAATTGAATTTACTCCATCGCGCACAGTCATTCGCATTGTTCTGGTGCCGGCGGTGGTATAGATATGCGCATTTCCTATGTAATGCGGGTCGGTTACTGTTCCGGAATCTATTGTTCCATCTCCGTAATCAAGCCAATATTCATACGGTGGAGTACCTCCATCAACATTTCCCCAAATGTTTAGCGGCTGATTCACAAGTCCGTTTGCATACGCGCCGTTCACGCCGTAACTCGGCATCGTATTGACTCGAAGTGGTGGTTGCCAGTTTCCAAAATTGTTATTCAGATATGTGTTTCCGGGTGTGACTTCAATGGCATAATTGCCAATTGGAAAGGATTGTTCCCAGCCCGGTTGCATCACTTCTGAAAGTGTGACGGTTCCAAGTACCGGCGCAGAGATTGAAAACTCACCATTCGCATCGGTCGTATCATAGTACAAATCGTTGATATTGAAAACCCAATCCGCTATTCCGACTTCACCGCTGTCTAACACCCTATTACCGTTTGCATCATTAAACTTCATTCCGGAAAACGTGCTGTTGGGAATTTGATACGTCCCGAAATCAAATCCGGTGTACGTCGAATCATCTTCGAAGTAATATGTGGAATATAATCCGTCGCTCGGTTGAGATATTGCCCACCCAGGTTCGACGACCATGGATAGTGTCACATATTCATACGTATAAGAAAAGAGAAAATTAAGCGAGTAGTTTCCATTGGAATCTGTTACTGCCGACTGCGAACCGGAATAATATGTATTCGCATAGATCACTTTGCTGACTAACGCCGGTTCGCCCGAATCTTTTACACCATTGATGTTGATATCTTCGTACACATGTCCCTGAATGATTGTGGGGCGTATCGGAACATAGCCGAAATTCAGTGCGATATCACTGCCATCATAATCGAACGTATAAAATCCCGGGGAGGGTGGCTCGGATTGACTTCCATAACCGCTTGGAACGCTTCCGTAATAATAATCCGTATGTACATATAATTGAGAATCTTCAAGAACGAAAGTAAAAGCAAAAAATCCAAGAGAATCTGTGTAGGCATAAATTGCATAAGGATTGATGGCTCCGTATGCGTAGAGTGTCAATCCTTCAATCCCTGACTCGCTTGAATCCTTTATTCCATTTCCATTCGCATCGGTATAAACATATCCACTAATTGTGTTTGATGTTGTTCCGGAAGATCGTTTTGGTTGAATAAACTTTTGCAGCTGTCCGTATTGCCTGATTTGATCGGCATGGTTTCTTCTTGTTACGTCGGAAGACCGATTTGTTCTCTCTTCATGCAATTTCGTTAACGCAAGAAACGAAGAATTATTTTTCAATGATGATTCTATCTTCTTTCGAACTTCATCCGGTTGCGTCTGTTCTTGTTTCGGAACGGCGGCTTTCATCCGCGAATTAAATTCATCCGCTTTTTGCTTTGCAGAAATTTGCTTTTGCAGATAAAATGTCTGCCATGCCTCTGCCGGAGTTTCAGCCGGTAATGCTGGCGGTTCCGGTTTGGGCGTATAGTCTTTCAGTAAGATGTTTGCTTGTCTTACCAATTGATCGTCTCGATTCTGCTGTTGCAGGTTCGTTTGCCCGGAGTTCTTCTGTGTGGTCACAGAAGGCGTGTCACCGGCAAAGCCGAGTGCAGTAAATAGTGAAAAACAAAGAACAGAAATTATGATGATTCGAAATATAGTAGAGTACATCATGGTACGCCTCATTGTTAGTTGTTAACAGATAATTAATTTGAAAGAAACTTTTTTCTACAAATGAGTATGTCACTCATTCATCTTGGGAGTATTGGATTGTTGGAGTACCGGAGTGTTTAATCAATTCAACACTCCGGTACACCTATACTCCTACAGATTGCGCCAACAACACATCCGACGGAAATTATTTCATGAGCAACATTTTATGAATTGATTGGAAACGACTTTTCCCGCTTGAAGCATCGAGCGGTTCTGCAATCAGTTGATAGAAATAAACACCGCTTGAAAGTGAAGAAGCAGAGAATGAAATATTATACACACCCTCTTCCTGTTCCCCGTTCACGAGCGTTGCGATTTCTTTTCCCAACACATCGAAGACACGTATATTGACAGTACTGGCAACAGGTAACTCATAACCAATCACAGCCGAGGGATTAAACGGATTCGGATAGTTTTGCTTCAACGCAAACTCCGCAGGAACAACATTTTCACTTACAATTATCTGCACATTCGTGTTTGCTTTAGAAATTGAAATACTCCCATTCCCTTTCATCGTTACCAAGCGAATATTCTTTCCATCTTCATCTGATAATTCAACCGAATATTTTACTGTTGAACTGCTTAGAACATTCCAGCGAAGGTTCACAGGGTACTCGGTTGCTTCGATGTATACCGGGAATTTCTCTGTTGATGTATTCAATGTATAAAGCGCCATCATATTGTTCCCTGCAAACCGTGCAGAAAATGTTCCGCTTGGAGGCGGAGGCGGCATTTCAAATCGTTCTGTATTGAATCCGTTTTCACGCCGTCCAAAATACAACGTTTGCGAATGATTCCCGTTGTCCATAATCACCAACATATTCAGGTTGTTCATCATCTCAACGTCATCATACTGAATACTGTTTTTTGAAGTCGCAGTGTAATTCAGAATCAGTTCACCGCTCACATCGGTCTTCACCCAATATGCTTTTCCCGGCTCAATAGTTGTTTTAATTTGATAACTGCTATCCGGATTATACCAGATAAATGCCGATAGAATATTGACCGGAGGAATCGGGAAGACTGCACTTGAGGAAATTGTTTGAGAGACCGATCCAATCATATTCCATTTCGCACGTACAGAAATTGAATCAACAGAAGAGGAACTACCTGAAAGAATATGAGTTTTTGCCGAACCGAACTTCACCCAATATCCCAGACCTCGCTCTAAAATCGTATCGGAATTATATGTTCCGACATACGAAAACGCTTTGGAAGTTGGAGTTGGCAACAAGGATGAAATCCCCGTGCTGGAAGTTTGAATAGGAATGGAAATCATGTTCCAATCTTTTTTCAAGCGAAATGTATTCGCACTGACACCAAAACTGTTATCAAACGCAATTGCCTGAAGGTTTGTGCGACCTGTTGAACCGACAACAGTGCCCGCGCCGGTTACCGTGTCAATCAATAGTAATCTGTTCGTCTGACTTGATTGTCCAATCAATCCAAACAAATTTCCGTTAGCATCAAATATGATATCCTGTGTTTGCTGACCAAAGCCGGTTGTCCCGACCAACGTTTTTGTGCCGGAAGGTAAATTAATTTTATAGATCTGATCTGCTCCGGTAAACGAACGGACAGAAGCCCAGAGTTGTCCGGTTACTGGATTGACCGCAAGACCGGCAATAATAATTCCGGTAGAGGCAATTTCTGTAGCCGCACCGGTGTACAGATTAACGCTGTAAATTAATCCGTTAATACGTCCGACATACAATGTTGAATCATTGATAAATTCCATTCCTTTCAAGGTCGGCATGCCAATAATTGAAATCGGATGAGCATCTCCCGCTTCGCTGTTTATGCGTGCAAGCGTATGCGTTGACGCACTCGAAATCAATCCGATTAATTCTTTGGTTGTCGGATGAACACGCAAACTGACTACCTGTGAATAATCCGTATTGCCGATAAGTGTTGCCGCGCCATTGGAAGTGCTGAGCGAATACAAACGTCCGCCGTCCGTACTTCCCGATGTTGAATACATTGTTCCGGTAGTAGCAGGAATAATATTGAATCCGACTCCACTGAGAACAACCGATAACGGGGAACGAGCCGCGTCATCACTCAGAATATCTATGCTTGTCGTCAACACTCCGGTATCCTGCGGAGAGAATAAAAATTTCACCTTGAGCGAATCGCCGGAAGCAATCATATACGGCAATACCGGCGCGTCTGCAACCTGATAATGTGAACTTGTTTCATTAATTCCGGAAAGTGTAACTGCATCTACCCCGAAATTTTTCAATGTAATATTCATGGTATCGCTGACTGTGCCTATTTCGTGTATGCCGAAATTGACTGCCGCCGGAGTTTCATAAAGATATTTTCCCTCGACCGGTGAGAGTTTTATTTTCCCGACCCATGTTGCCCAATCATTGGTGGTTAAAGAGTATTCACCATTCACCCAAATCGCAGTTGTGTCAGTCGGGTCTAATCCCGCACCGCTATAATCTCCCCAACGATTTCTCCCGCCTGCAACTAATTCGTAATGTCCTTCACCTGCTTTCACGAGAACACTGGGTGCAAGTCCCGGCGGGTCAGTATCTTTTCTCCCTGATACATAGACACCCGGATATTCTGTCGTGCTTGAACGAGTGTATGTTATCACAATACTTTTATTCGCATCTACCATCAGCGATGGATAAAAATGCCAGTGTTCTACCATCCCCATCGCCTGGTCTTCCGTACTGACATTTGTAAACGGATTCATTCGAACATAACGCACAGCAGAATATGGACTGCCGGAATCAAACGCAATCGAGTGCGCCATCCATAAAGAACTATCCCGATAAACTGCTTTGTGTCGTATTGCGCTTCCTCCTGCTTCCAAGAGAGTTCCTCCGCCGGGTTGACCGGCATTCGAGGAAGAATAATATTCAACAACAGGAATATTGACTGCGGTTAGCGTTGGGCTCGTCGTTGGATTCGTGATAGTCCAGGAAGTGAAAAATGTCCCCGGATTATACGGCGATGTATTCACCATAAAATGTACATTCGGCTGTCCGAATTGAATTGAAGGTCGTAGGGATGTAAGCGGAACATTTCTATGGTCGGGTTCGCGGAAATCCCACACATCGAGCCAACTAACCGAACCTGCAGTTCCTGTAAATAATTGAGACTTTTCGATAATCCTTACACGACTGTATCTCAAACCGGGGTTAAATTCATTTGTTGTGATATATACAGCGTCAGCATCAAATCCCACCTGAGGATAATCCGGCAAGTTACCCGTCGCAGAATCACCCAATCCTGCAGGTAATGACCAGTTATACCACGTCCCTGTCGGGTCGTCATCATCAGAAACGGAAATGAGTAACGAATACGGTTCAGCAAATCCTCCGCCAGCCATCACCCAACGATTCGCGAAGTGGTCATAAAACACCTGAGGGTCGCTAAACCCAACAGGATTTCTGACATTGGAAAACCAGGTCGAAAGACTGATGTAGTGGAGCATAGTTCCATTCTTATCAAATATTTTAAAACTTGAGTTCACCATCGTGATAACATGATTAGGACCGACCGCGCAAATCGGGTCTGGCGGAATGGAACCTGTCGCCGTCATTCCCTGAAAATTATCCAGCACGACCGGCGGAGACACTGAGTTGGTACTCATGCTCTCTCCTCGTTGAAGATTTGAACCGGCTTTTCCTTTCGGACGGACAGTCCCTTTCTTCGCCTCAATCAATGATGGATACACGGGGTTCTCTATTACTCTCTCTTCTTTCTCATTCGGTTTGATGTTCATGAACATTCCGGTACTTACAACTGCGCCGGATGCAACCGAACCCATCTTCGGACCTTGGTACAGCGGCTTCGGAGAATCTGGAAACACTTCAAACACAAGGTCGCCGCCAGTCGGGATACCGCCGTTCGGACCGCCGCCCGCCCACTCCCCAACGTGGATGATGTATGTAACGCCGGAATCCAAAACCATTCCGATTTCCGCTTGACGGATAGTTCCGGGAATGATATCATCATTACAATCCACAAGAGAGAGACTACCGCATGTTCCGGTAAAAAGTCCGAACGCAACGTCGTACGTGGTTGGCGTACTGCTTCGTGAACTGATAGAATAAAACCGGGTTGAATCCGGTGTGAAAGTAAACCAAACAGTTTTACCTCCGCCGCCATCCGCGCATGGTAACGAGGGGTCAGTTACATTCGGTGTTGCAAGACGTGTATTTTGGCTGTAGGTAAATGGTACAGTGCCAACCGCAATTGCACCGGTACATTCATCATTCGCAGGCGTTTGAGCAAAAAGAAATGTCGGCAGTACGAATATAATTGCCGCAAGGAAAATTGAAACAGAAAATTTCATACAGTTATCCTTTTAATATTTGATGGATGATAATTAAATTTTATTGTACTGAATCACGCAGTGGAGTACGTGGTAACAACCTGTGTGTTTCAATGAAGAAGTTGAAAAAGTGGCTTTTAGCAGTCGAATTGTAACTAAACTCCATGATAAAAGCAAGGAGTTTTTGAAGAATTTTACCTCGAAAAGAATGACGGGATGAACTTACCGAATCACAGTCATTTTCCTGACTTCGGTAAATCCGTTTGAAGTTACTAACCCATAAACATAAACACCATTTGGCAGTCCGGTGGCTTGGAATTCTTTTTCCTTGAATCCCGCTTCTTGATGCTCATCAATAAGCGAAGCAACTTTTTCACCAAGAATGTTACCGGGGTGTCATGGTCCATACCATGACA
>JACPVN010000528.1 GCA_016191715.1 Ignavibacteriota bacterium
GACATTGGGATGGGATTGCGGCGTTTTGTAAACCGGAAAACAAAGTCTCGTTAGGATTTGTCGAAGGACTGAATCATAAAATCAGGGTGTTCCAACGTCGTGCCTATGGCTTACGTGACGAGGATTATCTCCGCCTGAAAATCCTTACGTGCATGCTCAAACCCTTATGATTTTACCCACACTATTACGCGATGACCCCAAATATTTTATCTTATCGTACTGTTGGTCAGGAGTTCAACTTTCTTCCAGATACGTTTTCTGTAAACGATTTACTTTTAATTCTCCGTTTGCTACCAACTCTTTTCTTGTCCCGGAAGCTTTCTTCGGTAAGTATCGTAATCCACTTGAGAGTTCCATATCTTTTATTTCTTCTTGAAGGGAATCTTTCCCTTCCCAAACTTCTATCTGTGCTTTTGATATTGTGGCTTTCATTTTATACAAAACTATTAGTTTTTGGTAAAGATTATCCTTTACAATTTCATCTTCTCTCTTTTAGTGTCTTCACAACATCTTGAACAGTCTGCTCATCTAACCAATGATGACGTTCTTTTGTATAATCGCCGGTGCCTGTCTCAAAATATTGAAGGAATCGTACCATGCCGACGGGACCTAACTCTTTTACCAACGCGTCAAATCCGATATTTCTGATTTGATTTGGACTTAATGTTTTAATATCCATCTATTCTTTGTCTTGGTTGTGAATATAAACAAATTTGTAATAAAACAGGTGCGACTCACTTCTTTTTAGAGAACAAAACTAAACTTGAAATAACATCTAATCAATTAGAAAAAGTGAGTCGCACCATAAATACTCCAAAACTCCAACTCTCCAAAACTCCATTTCTCCATCACTCCAACAATCTATTTCTTCCACTGTTCCTCATACCACTTCATCCAAGCATCATAATCTCCTCCAAAATTATTTGCTGTTATCTTGGTTAATGCTTTCGTTGCTTCGCGGCGGACATCCATGCTTTGGTCTTTCAGCGCGGTGATGAGCGGCTTTACTGCTTCGGAACTTCCAATCATTCCGAGTGCGATAGCGGCGCTCTCGCGAACATTACTTGATTGTTCCTTTATCCATTCAAAATCTAACACATCTTGCAGAGAGCGAACTAATGCGTCAACTGCGTTCGGGTCTTTGTATTTTCCAAGCGCAAGTGCGGCTCGTTGTCGCACGGCGAAATTGTTATCACGCAGTAAACTCATCACTCCGTTGAAAGATTGTTGTACTTTCAAATCACTGCACACTTCGAGAGCGGAGATGCGAACGTCTTCGTCATTATCGTGAAGCATGGAAGATAACGCCGATGCGCCATACAACTTGTAAATAAGTTCAATGAGTTTTGGAATATAAGAGCCGGACGCTTTGAACACTTTGGTGAATGGCGAGGAAGTTCCGGTTGTGGAATTTTGTATTGGAGTAGTGGAAACAGGTGGTTCTAATGTACTGCTAAATGAGCGTTTGAATGATGGATATCCGGGCAAATCAAAAGATAACTTGCCGGATAATGAAGCTCCTGTAAAATGCCAGATGTCGGTGCCATAATTATTTCCGAGCGCGACGCCTTCTGTTTTTACATTCAACGTTGCCGTAAAAGATTTTGCATCGGGTCCGACTGCGGTGACGTTGGCGTGTTCAGCAAGCAATCGGCGTGTAAGAGATTCAATCGGAAGCGAGACGCCGGTAATCGCCGAAGAATCTCCGTCCGGATTTTTTTGATAAAATAATTGTGTTGCAATTACCTGCACAACTTTTGCCTGACGATATGCTACTGCAATGTCTTCAATGTTATGTTTTGCAACGTCAATGTACATTCCTTGCGGATACTGTCGGATATATTCTTCGAACGCTTCAATCGTTTGTCCTTTGTTTGCTTTTCTAAACACAATCAATTCAATGCGACCAAGTGCATCTGCTTTGTATCTCCCTTCCGGGTACCGCTTCAAATAATTGAGATAGGTAGTGTCAACATCAACAGACTTTGCCTGCTCGAAATGCAAATACTCAATCATTGAACGTGCGGAGTCAACGTACTTTCCGTCGGGGTAATCTTTCAAATAACTTTCGTACGCGGTGATAGTATTCTGTACGTTGATTTGCTGATTAAAGTAGAGTTGCTCACGGCGTGAACGCGCTTCGTTGGCAAATACACCGTTCGGAAATCTCTGCAAAAAATCATCATACCCGTTGACGGAATTTTCCGCTTCGGTCTGTTTATGAAAAAATAATTTTTCCAGCCGTTCGCTTACTTCGTGTGCAAACTCGCCTCGAGGAAATTGTCGTAGATAACGGTCGTAGGAAGAAATGGTATGTTCTTGTTTCGCACGAAGAAAGGAAAGCGTATCAATTTTCCAACGTGCAGAATCGGCATGTTCTTTCGAGGGATTCGAATCCAAAAAATCCTGATATGCTTCCAACGTATTGATTGACTGCGCTTCTTTCCACCCGCTCGTGGATGAAGCGCAACCGTTCAGTAACGATGCAAGAATTGTAAGCAATGCAACGACGAGGATGACTACTTTGAATTGAGAGCACATGTGTTTCTTCTTCATAACTAACTCTGAGTAAACTTGATTTTCGGTCTAAGAGTAAGAAAAGTTCCGATAGGAATCAAATAGATTTATACAACTGATTCAGAAATATATTTTCTTGCCGAAAAAAGACTTCCAAGCCAACCTAATCCCGAACCTGCGGCAACAATCATTACATAAAATTGAATTGATGCTTGAACAATCGAAGTAAGTTCTAGCGGAAGAATTTCTTTTGTCGAGGTGATAAAATAAAAAAGAAGCCCGGCGGCAACGAGTCCGCCGAACAAACCGATCAATATTCCTTCAATCAGAAACGGGGCACGAATGAACCAGCGCGTTGCGCCGACGAGTTTCATTACATGAATTGCGTTCTTCCTCGCTACAATAGTGAGCCGGATTGAATTGGAAACAAGAATGACCGCTGAGAGTGCAAGAAAAATTCCTAATCCTAACGCAACCGAGTTTAATCCTTTCGTACGGCTGTCGAAAAACTCCAGCATGTCTTTCCGATAAACGACATCATCAACACCTTTAATTGCTTTCAGTTGCTTTTGCATCACTTCGACTTGTCCTGCTGTGCGGTATGCATCCTTCAGAGTAATTTTAAACGAAGGAGGAAACGGATTAAAATCAAGCACATTGCCGATGTCATCGCCGAATTCCCGTTTGAAAAATTCTGCCGCGTCTTCTTTTGAAAAATATTCGGCGCTTGCAATTCCTTCGACTGCTTGAATCTGCGCCTGAACATCCACTATTTTATTTTTCTTCAATGATTCATCGAGAAACACTTCCACATCCACTTGCTGACGAATTCTTTCGACTGCTTTTGTTGCCTGAAGAGAGACGAGATAAAACATGCCGAGTAATAACAACGAAATTGTAATGGTGAGAATCGAACCGATTGCTGCTAACTTCTGTCGGCGGAATCCGGCAACTCCTTCTTTGATGATGTATTGAAAACTCATGCGTTCGTTCTGTTCATTGTTTTTCCTTCAGAGTAGCACCCGAGAATTTTCAGGTGATGGGTAATTTCACTGAGATGTCTCAACGCGTTTGAGCAATGTGTATCGTTGGGGCTACCTTCAAAGTCAATGTAAAAAAGATATTCCCATGGTTTGCCCATGATTGGGCGCGATTCGATTTTATGAAGATTGATATCGCGCAAGGCGAACACACTTAATGCTTTGAATAACGCGCCGGGAATGTCTTTTGTTGAAAAGACAATCGAAGTCTTTGCTCGAGTAGTTGCCACTTCCATCTTTTGACTGAGAATGAGGAAGCGTGTGTAGTTGTGATGATTGCTTTCGATGCCTCGTTTCAAGACAATAAGTCCGTAGAGTTCTGCCGCTTCGGCGTTGGCGATTGCTGCGGCGTCCCGTTTATTTTCTTCCTTGATGAATTTCGCCGCGCCTGCGGTATCATAGACTGCGACTGCTTCAACATGTTTCAGTTTTTTCAGAAACAATTCACACTGTGCGAGCGCTTGCGGATGCGAGTAAATGAACCGAATGTCTTTCAGCGATGCGCCCTTGTGAACAATGAGTGAGTGAACGACACGCATCTTTATCTCTCCGACAATTTTCAAATTGTATCGTTCCAGCAAATCATAATTCTGAAGAATGCTTCCTCCGAGTGAGTTTTCAATCGGTATAATTCCGTACGATGTCGTTTTTTTTTGAACGGACTTGAACACATCATCGAACGAACGGAAGGGAACAGTGGACATATTCTTTTTGAAATAGTTCAACGCGGCATGTTCACTGAACGCGCCGTGTTCGCCCTGAAATGCTACCGATGTGAGCGGTGAGCGGCGAGCAGTGAGCGGTGTTTTATATAATTTTTTCATTTTAGTAGTTTGATTCATCTCTCCAACGGACGATTTGCCAATCATCGGTTGCTTGAGCGCGGGCAAGCGTAAGATTAGCGTAACCATCCACACGATTAATTTCGCTTGGATTGAATGTGACAGTTAGATTAAACCCGCGAATGATTGATTGCATCGTATCGTTTTTGCTTGATGAGATAATATTGTTCCAAATTAGTTCGAGCGATTGGACGTTTTGAAATAATCCGTACGTTGTGTGCATATCATCCGTCCGCCCCCATGAAACATCAACACCGCGGTCGTAATCACGAAATGTAAAGACAAAATTCTCACTGAGAATGGAACTGTATAACGTCGTGTCTTTGAACGCATAAGCTTGTCGGAATGTACAAAAAACATTTTCGATATTGGTCAGGTCAGTGCAAAGTTGAGATGACGGTTCAGTATCCAGACGCGGTGCGAACGGATTCAGGCAACTGAAACTGAGGAAACTCAGAATACAAGCAATAGGAAATATCTTAAACGAAGAATCCAACGGAACTTACCTTTGTACAAGGAATAACATACAAAATTCAAAATCCGAAATACTAAACAAATCTAAATGTCGAAATTTAAAACTTGATATGGCAAAGTTTTGAAAATTAGTATTGAAGATTTGTTTCGAACTTCGAAATTCGTGTTTCTGATTTTTCATTTCGAAGGTACATATCATAAACTGAGCGATAAATTAACTTCCACTAAACACTGCTTTCCAATAACTCCACGTCGAGTCGGAAACGGTTTTGTTGTCGTGCCAGCGATAAATTGACCAGAGTCGTTGTGTATTCGCTCCGAGAAATATCTGCATGTTTCCCTGAACGAGTTGCGTTATGCCGCTTCTTCGGTGCGGATAGAAAAAAGTGTAGTCCATCGAATAGACAACCGAATCAGAACTGACAGCGAGTGTACTTGAATTTGAAAAAGTCAGATACGCAGTTCCGTTCGAGGGCTGTCCTAAATTTTGAAAATACATTCGTTCCTGTTCCGGAGTCCAAGATGAAAAGACACTCGAGTACTGTGCGCTGATTTCGACAGACGGCAGAAAAAAATATGCACGACCAGATGCAACATCAGAGAAACACCGGAAGTAATTATCGGTATTGCTTTCTGTGACAGACTTCTTCAGATTTTCCAATACAATATCCGCACTGACAGGTTGGATGAATGTAGAATTATTCTGAGCGGGTGGATCGGGGTCTCGAGTAGAGAATAAGTCACAACGAATGGATGAAATTACGAGCAATAAAATCAGAAACGATTGTGAACGCCCAAAAATGTTTTGCGTTTTGCGTTTTGCGTTTTGCATTTTTTCTTCGAATGCAGACTGTTTGATTTCACACTTCTGTTCGAGATTGTAAAGCACGAGCAAGCGTTGCTTCATCAGTAAATTCCAAATCACTTCCGACAGGGATGCCGCGTGCAAGTCGTGTTATTTTCATTCCCAACGGTTTCAGCAAACGACTGAGGTAAATTGTCGTCGCTTCTCCTTCAATGCTCGCGTTCATTGCAAGAATAATTTCTTGCACCGAACCTTCGATGCGATGAAGTAGTTCTTTGATTTTCAAATCTTCCGGTCCGATTCCATCAAGCGGAGAAAGCGCATCGCCGAGAACATGATACAATCCTTTATATTCATGTGTCTTCTCGATGGCGATGACATCGTTCGGGTCTTCCACTACGCAGATGAGCGAACGGTTTCGATTGTGATTCGAGCAGATTCGACACGGATTTTCTTCGGTAAAATTCCAGCAAATATTACAATAGTTTATGCGTTCCTTCACGTTCACCAACGCTTCGGCGATTTTCACTACGTCCGGTTTCGGAAGTTTGAGGATGTGCATCGCAAGCCGGTGAGCAGACTTCCTTCCGATGCCCGGTAATGAAGAAAACTCTTCGACAAGTTGCTCGATGGATTCAGCAGTGTACATTAAAATCCCGGGAGATTCAAGCCGGGAATTTTCGGTAACATTCCGTTTGTAACCTTGTTCATTTCTTCCGATGCCATCTTCTGAGATTCATCGAGCGCCTTGTTCACAGCGGCGACGACAAGGTCCTCCAGCATTTCGCTATCGTCGGGATTGATGACTTCTTTCTCAATTTGAATTTTAACAAGTTGCTGTCTGCCGTTGGCTGTGGCTTTAATCATTCCGCCGCCTGCCTCAGCAGTGACGGTTTTCAATTCAAGTTCTGCATTGACTTTGTCCATTCGCTCCTGCATCTGTTGAACTTGTTTCATTACATTTTGCATGTTTGGCATGCCTGATTTCATAAGTTTCCTTTTTGATTAAGAATGATAAAAATACGGGAGAAATATAGTTTATTCGAGAGGAAATTCAAAGGAGAAAGGTTGACTGCCTGTTATCTAAGAAACTGTGGAAAATGTATTTCAAATCTGTTCGTTACACAACTCAATGCCGTGTCTGCTTTCATGCAAAGAGTGATGAACGCTCAGTTTATCGGGCATTTACAAAACAAGAAATTTCCACTGCCGATTCAACGAGAATGAATCAAGAGTATGAAAAATTTCTTTAGATTTTGAAAATACGACGAAGGTATTCCTAAGAAAATAAAGTAAGAATAATCGTTGTCATTCTCAGCGAAGCAAAGTATATTTATCCCCTGTAGGTCGAACTTCCCTACGAAACTGTCCGAGAAGTCTATACAGGCGCTAACCTTACGAAGGTTTCACGTTTCGATATGCCAATACAGTTTAATTAATATCGAACTATTTAATGGCTAAAACCTTCGCAAGGTTTTTGATAAAGTTCTCGGACCGCTTCTACTGGTCTTTGAAAGTTCGACAATAACCTTAATGACGAACTTCCTACGAAACTGTCCGAGAACTATCTGTTGCTCCACCAAGCGTCCGCGCTTGGTGCTGAATGCGAATA
>JACPVN010000529.1 GCA_016191715.1 Ignavibacteriota bacterium
ACACCATGCTGTCACCTCGATTCTATTGCTTGATGATTCAGTCATAGAGTTTGCATTCAAATGAAAAGTTAAAGATTCCCTATTTCTTAATTTCAAAATTTACTTCGACCTCACCTGAGTCCGGAACTGTTAAATCTTTCTCTTCTCCTTTCAGTTTCTCATGCCATATCTTGAGCGTGTATTTTCCCGCCGGGACATCTTTGATAACATACGCTCCTTCTTTACTACTAATAGCATAGTATGGATTCTGAAGCGTTACTACGTACGCTTCCATCTCCGGGTGAACATTGCATAACAGGACAGGAGTACAGCCAAGTTTTTCGAACTTATAAGAACGAGATTGTCCTTTGGGCCAACTTCCGAGATTAAACTTCTCAGCACACTTTTCCGGTGAGAACACATTATGGAGAACGTCATCGCTATTGAGAAAATCAATCGTTGTGCCGGCAAGGAGTGGAAGGACATGCGGGATGAATGTGAGATTCTTTTGATCCATCTTTGCATGTTCTTTTGGTGGTTCGAATTTTTTTCCCGGAATCTCAGCGATATATACAACTGCGTTCCCACTGTGTTTTACTCCTTTTGCTTTCACATTTCCCTTGATGTTTCCTGAAAAACTAAGGTTTACGATAAAGAACGCCATAAGAAGTGTACACAAAATATATTGTTTCATTTTTTTCCTTTAGAATAAAGTTCAAAGTTCATTGTAAATGCCCCAAGGAAACCGCAAGAATGTGATCTGATAGAATCACCTAATTACCCATCTTGGAGTTAGATGGCGGTTTCCTTGGTAGCGGGTTTATTTTACGTTGTAGCGGTTAGTTGTGCATTTCAAATACCAAAATTCATTTGCATGACAAATGTATCGTTGTACTTGTTTGCTTCGTCTAAATATTTTTTGAGTTCGAGAATGAACTTCACATTCGCGCGAGCCATGACTGTCACGCCGGGAATAATGGCATTCACAGGTTCAACAGTGTCTATGTCTGAATCTTTGTCTTCCCACTCATATCGTAGAAGCCCAATCAGCCAAGGATAAAGAACATAGTTTCCTTGCACATAATACGCCATAGATTTTCTATCGGTTGTATTGGGAATTTTCGAGTTCATCAACATCAATGTGCCATTAGCGATGAAGCGATCGTACCAGAAATCAACATCACCACCGAATACTGTAAAGTCTTCGTCCTTGGCTCCTGTTTTCGATGCGGTTCCGTTATAGAAAAATCCACCAAGAGTTATTGCGTTATCAATATAGAATTCTGAAACCTCACTCTCACCTGATTCTGCTCCACCAATTTCACCCAATCCCCCTATTTTATAGGTTACTTTGCCATAAATATCTTTTTGAGGATTTATATCACTTAACCCTTGTCCGTTCACTACTCCAAAACGATATGTGAACCCACCAAGAGCATCAGCTCCATTACCCGCGCCCCATACTTCCAGACCTACATGCTCGTCACGGAATCGCCAGCCATTCCGGCTTTTAAAACTTGCAACATTATAATGATTTCGGGTAAGCCGAAGATTTGTCGGCGAAGGATCGGCTCGAACCATTCCTGCTCTCACATGAAATGCAGGATCAGAATCGAACTGAAGTGCAAACGGAAAAGCAATCTCTGTTTCGTTATTTTCATTCTCCACTTCAATCTCTCCGAAGAAAGAAAAGTCTTCTCCAATGGTTCCGGCGTAAAGCACTTCGAGTTCATGTGGTAACTCGAATTCCCACTTTACGTTGCTCATCGCACTGTAATTAATGCGTCCCACCGCATGTACGGCGAGCGGAGAGGTTCCCGGTATATCACTTGGCCAAACAGCTTCGGGCCACACTTTTTTGTAACCTTCTGAACCAAGACTAACAGGTTCTTCTTTACGATAATTCTCATCGCCACCGGGGTAACGGTAGCCATTGTTTTTGAATGCCTTTCCAAATCCGTTGAGCATTGGAAATGCATAGTGGCAAGTACTGCAACTTGTTTTGTACTTTCGCGAAAACGAAGGAACGCTCCAACTATCTTCAGCGAAGAACACAAGCAAGTAAGCAATTACCAGAAAAATACTAACAACGTGCTTCACAGTTTTATCCTTTTAAGTTATGAATTAGTTAATGGGTAGTTCTAAAAACCCTTCTGCTCGTTTCTGCGTCCACGCAGAAACAACGAAACCAAATTGGATTCAACACTCTGCGGGGACGCAGAGTGGAGCGGATGTAGTTTTTAGAACCACCCTTAATTTTACTTTGATTTTACTTTCGCTTAACATTTAAATGTTACTCATTCAAAGATTGTACGATAACACGAGATAGACTATGTGCGCAGAATATCCCGGCTGTCTCGCTCCAAGAAAAACAGCGCCAGAAGTTCCCGGGTCAACAGGAAGCATATACGGTTCCATGACATCCTGATTAAAGTATGATTCGCTGTATCCTTCAAACCGGTACTCGATGCGAGGAATGAAATGTTCCGTGAGGTGATACGCAACTGAAGTACGGAGTTGTCGAAGAATACTTCGTGTATCAGGATAATCCTGAGCGGTAGGAACAAGAAGCGGTTTGTCCGCCCTTGTTGCAATTGTACCTGTTGCATCTGAGTAACTAAAATCAAGGGCAAAATCTACTATCTCCGGGTTAATAGCCCAAGTAAGCCCGCCTGAGAAAGAGTGGACGACGTCCTTCATGTCACTATTCCAGTCGTACCCTGTTGTATCCGCCGCCGGTGTTGACCGCTGTTTCGATTTCATTGCATACTTGAAATTTTCATTTGCATAACCGGCAAAGAGTACGATATCATATGTTGGATTGTAAGAAACATCGAACGCTAAGTTGTCTGATTTATTCGAGAGTAATCCGTACAGGGATTCTTTGAAGTCATCATTCGCCAACCCAAAAGAACCTGTAAACGAGAGGACATCAAGAGGAGTAATTTGTGCTAACACATTTGCTTTATTTCTGTCTCGTGTTGCCATATCGAACTTCCGGAGTTGCGGAAGTTGTCCTAAAACTCCAACAGGTTCGCCTTGCGGATACATTTCGTGAGCAATGCTTTCCCAATCGTAATTGGATGTCTTTTTCGCGCCGAGCGAGTAAGAGGTTCTCAGAAGAAGCCATGAACGTGGTGTATAATCAAGTGATGCCTTGTAAATATTTTCTTCAGTTTTCTCTGCATCCCGATGTGTGCGGTCCCAATTTTCCCGTTCATATCCAACCTTCAAAGAAACGTCGCGCACCATACGTAACGATGCATCAACTGAGGCATTCATTTTTTTATAGCTAATCACGGCATTTCGTCTCTGTACTCTTGTGACATTGCCATCATAGCCGACATACGCGGGGAATATCAGACTTGGAGTCTGATTGTTGTAATCAAAAAGCCGGTAACGGGCAGTGAACCATATTGAAGAGTAATAACGATTCACTAAAGAGAAATTCATGAGTGTTGTTCCGATTTTACCGTTAAGACTCGTCGCCGGAAGTGTCGGATAATTTGTAACCGTATCGAGCGCTGAGTTGATGGTGTACGGAATAAATTTATCATTCTGCTGTCGCCAGCCATAGGATACCGTTCCCATAAACCGAGTTGAGAGAGGAAGGTTCAACGCTCCGGACGCATTGAAATTGTGTGCAGTGTTGTTTGGATAAAGATCCATCCTCCCGCGTGAAGATGTCCCAACCGCATCAACTTCCCGGAAAGGATTATCCCACACAAGAACATCAACATTATTGTCGAAGATGGAAGCCATGTAACCAAGTTGAAGGTTCCAATCTGTTGCGGCGTATTCGATATTTGCCTTCGCTTCCTGAGTCCGGTAACTTGTCGGTTCGATAAGTTCGACAGGATTGAAGGCAAAGTTTCCACCGAGCGGTTTGGTTCCGGAACGTCGCTCATTTGTATATTGAAATTTGAAATCAAGTTTGTTATTTGGAGAAAAACTGAACATAGCTTTTCCTTTTTCCCGGTGTGATACAATGTCAACGCCACGCGCTGTGCCTCACCCAAG
>JACPVN010000530.1 GCA_016191715.1 Ignavibacteriota bacterium
AGAAACCGGCAGATGTCCATATCATTTTTCATTACTTTTCCGTTGAAGCGTTTACCGAGAAATGATTTTACGGAAGGGAACAAGAGGAATGCGCCTTTCGGAGAATCTACTTCGACTCCGGGAATCTGTTGGAGTTGCCCGACAGCAAAATCTCGGCGACGTTTGAATTCCTCCACCATCATTCCAAGTTCTGCAGATTGATTTGAGAGCGCGGCAACAGCCGCTTTCTGAGCAATTGAATTTGCGTTTGATGTTACCTGACTTTGAATCTTCGCCGCCGCTTGTGCAATTTCTTTCTTCGCGCCAAGATACCCGATTCGCCATCCCGTCATCGAGTATGCTTTGGAAACTCCGTTCACCGTTACCACTTGTTCTTTAATTTGTTTGATGCTTCCGATGCTGAAATGTATCGCGCCATCATACACAACTTTTTCATAGATCTCATCCGACACAACATAAATTCCCGTCTCTGCTATCACATCGGCAAGTTCCTCAATCTCACCTTGCGAATAAACTGCGCCTGTCGGATTCGAGGGCGAGTTGAAGATGAACGCTTTTGTTTTTGCATTGATTGCCTGTCGAAGTTGCCGTGCGGTAATTTTAAATCCCGTGTCATGTATCGCATTCACAAATACCGGTTTTGCATCAACCAACTTTACCATTTCAGGATAACTTACCCAATACGGCGCTGGTATGACAACTTCATCGCCCGGATTACAAATCGCCTGCAACGAATTGAAGATTGCCTGCTTTGCACCTGTCGAAACAACAATCTGGTCGGGTTGAAAGAATAGATTGTTATCCTTTTCAAACTTCTGAACGATTGCTTTGAGGAGTTGCGGAATTCCTTCGTTGGCTGTGTAGCGCGTGAAGTTTTCCTCGATCGCCTGAATTGCCGCCATCTTGATGTGGGGTGGCGTGGGAAAGTCCGGCTCGCCGGCAGTGAGCGAGAGGACATCAACTCCTTGCTCTTTTAATGTTCGTGCAAGCGAGGTAAGTGCGAGTGTTTGTGATTCTTCAAGTTGTTGGATTTTTAGAGAACAGGATTTCATGATTTTCCTTACAAAGAACTGTTAGCGTTTGAACTTTTTCTTGAGTTTTTTGAGAACGATTGCGGGGACAAAACCGGAAACATCGCCTCCGTGTTGTGCGATTTCTCTTACGAGACTTGAACTGAGATACGTGTATTTTTCATGCGGCATGAGGAACACCGTGGTAAGTTTTCCGGCGAGTTTGCGATTCGTGAGCGCCATTTGAAATTCATACTCGAAGTCTGAGACGGCACGAAGCCCGCGTACCACGACAGAAGCTTTTTTCTTTTTTGCATACGCGACGAGCAGTCCCTCAAAACAATCAACCCGGATATTCTTCAAATGCTTAACCGATGCACGAATCAACTCCAATCGTTCTTCATCGGTGAACAACGGATTCTTCGTCGAGTTCTGTGCAACGGCGATAATCACTTCGGAGAAAATCTCTGCCGCCCGCTCGATAATATCGAGATGACCGTTCGTGATTGGGTCGAATGTTCCGGGATAAATTGATATAATTTTCATTTACGATTTAATCATTGACGATTATCTGATTGACGATTGAGTCATTGACAATTGCAACATTGAATTTTATTATCAAATGATTCAATGACTCAATCTGCAATCGTCATTTTTTGGAAGAAACTGACTCGTGTTTGCCCGAACTCTTTCTGAACGGAAAGTTGAAATATTTTGCTCGTTTCAAACACCGTGTGCTTCGAGTGTTCAATGATAAGCAAACCATTGTTGTTGAGCAAGTTCTTTTGGAAAATCAGCGCGGGCAATTCAATCGTCTGTTCGTACACATACGGAGGGTCTGCAAAAATCAAATCGAACCGTTCGCGGCATGAATTCAAATAATACATCGCATCCAATTGAACAATGTCCGCCCGTTCATCGCATTTCAGGAGTTCAATATTTTTTTGAATTGTTCTTACAACATTGTTTGATGATTCAACAAACACAGTGTTTGCGGCACCGCGACTGAGCGCTTCAAATCCTAAATTGCCGCTCCCTGCAAACAAATCAAGTACATTCGCTCCATAAATCCTCAACCTGTTTTGAAGCATATTAAAAATTGTCGTCTTCACGCGGTCGGTTGCAGGACGAACGCTGTTATCGGGCACGGAAACGAGCGTTCGTCCCTTAAATTCTCCTGAAACAATTCTCATTTGGGAGTTTTGACAAATCGCCCTACATCCGGTATCATCACTCCGACGCACGCGCTGAAGCGATGTTCGTGTCCGAGATAGCGGGAGAAATTTTTGACTTCAGGAGTAACGCGGAATCTTCTGAACGGATTTAACGGAATAACCACGCCAAGTGATGACTTCAATGCTTTCACCCATTCATGCGAGAGCGCGGCGCCGAAGACGTACATTGTTTCCGGTAATACTTCGAGGAGTTCGTTTGCTAAAAACTCGACCGCCGATTTCGGTTCCAACCCGATTGCATACTTGTGCATCGTCATCGTTCCTGATTCTAACACAAGAACATCTAACCGTAAATATGAAATACTGAGGAGAGCAATTGTCTTTGTGGAAATTTCAGGATGAACATGACGGAGCGCCCGTTCGGAAGTTGACGTATGCAGTTCAATTGTATCGCACTGAAGATTTGATTTTTGGAATGATGCCTGTATCTCACTCAACAACGATTGCCGGATGATTGTTGAAAGAATGCAGTTCGTCTCTTCGTTGTTCGATTTCAACGTTCTGTTCTCCCGGAGATAATCGGCAGATGAAAATTCCGCAACAAAATTCTTCCATTCCCAATCAAGATGCTCTTCCTGCTCCGCAGGTGAGAACGTAGCATCAAGCGGAAATGTTTGCAGTACGGCACGGTCTGTTTCCATGCTCACCCCGACTTTTGCTATTTTTCCGAACGGCTTCAATGCCTGTAGTATCATTTCAGGCAAATGATAAAACGGATGGTCATCGTGACGGATAATTTCATCGAGATATTTCAAATCAGTTCCGTCATCTCTGAATTCTGCGGCAACGATTTGTGTCTTGTCGCCCGAAAAACCGATACCGATACGAATTTCTTTTGTCATAAGTTACTTTTCAATCTTAATCAATGGTTTGATGACTTCTAATTTTTTCTCTCCGATTCCTTTTACCTTCAACAGTTCCTTTGCAGATTTGAACTCGCCTTTATCTTCACGATATAAGATGATTCTTTCTGCCATCGCTTCGCCGATGCCGGGAAGTTTCATCAATTCTTCTTTCGTTGCAGTGTTAATGTTGACGGGAATCGAATCGTTCTCAACTTTATTCGTTTTACGTGTTGATTTTTTTTTCGTATTAGATTGAACTGAGTCCTCATCTTCAATGGAAGTATGAAGAGCGCGTGATTTGCTCACAAATTCAGAATCCATCGAAGCATAATCAAATCGTTGTTTCTGTTCTGTAGATACCCCTGCAAGTTTCAATACTCCTCCGACGATAAACGCCCCGACAAGAAAGAACACGATCATTCCTTCATTCGGAGTAAAGCCGATGAGTCGGCTTACCTTCTCAAGGAACTTCATATCACTTGAATATGTCTTTCATCTTTTCGAAAAAACTCTGCTCAGCGTTTGCAGATTTATCCCCTTCTTTCGGTTGAACATTTTCAGAGTTGTTCAGTTGTTTCAATAAGTCTTTCTCTTTGGAGTTCATTTTCGTCGGTACCCAAACATTTACTCGAACGATTTGGTCTCCTTTGCCGTACCCGCGGAGACGGGGAAATCCTTTGTCCTTCATGCGAAGATATTTTCCGGACTGTGTTCCTCCGTCAATTTTCAACCTTGCCTTACCGTACAACGTCGGAATTTCGATGTCCGTCCCGAACACTGCTTCGGGAAAACTAATCAACACATCAAGGATAACATCATCACCGTTGCGAACGAACAACGGATGGTGTTCCTCTTCAACGAGGACAATTAAATCGCCTGCCGGTCCGCCGCGCTGACCTGAATTTCCCTGACCGTCAAGTTGAATGTAATTTCCTTCAGCAACACCGGCTGGGATATTCACCTTCACAGTTGTTTCTCCCTGCGTTCTTCCTTCGCCGCGACACTTTGAACAATGCTCTTTGATGACCTGACCTTCGCCGCTGCAATTCTGACACGTTGAGATGTTTACGAACTGTCCGAACACAGAACGGGAAACCTGTCTGATTTCACCCGATCCGCCGCAAACATGACACGTTGTTTTTGAACTCCCTGCTTTCGCACCCGTGCCGTTGCACGTTTCACATCCGATATATCGTTTTACTTTTAATTTCTTCTCGACTCCGATTGCAATTTCTTCCAATGTCAACTTCAACCGAATTTTTAAATCGGAGCCGGGTATTCCGGTGAAGGTTCCGCGTCCTCTTCTTTGTCCCTGATTGAAAATATCGCCAAACATACTTCCGCCAAATGCCTGACCGAAAATATCCTGAAAGTTGACAAAGATTTCACTCGCATCTCTAAATCCGTGGAAGTCCATTCCCGGTCTCATTCCTTCGTGACCGAATCGGTCGTACCGGGCGCGTTTGTCATTATCGCTCAATACTTCATACGCTTCCGTCGCTTCTTTGAATTTCTCTTCCGCATCTTTGTTGTTCGGGTTGCGGTCCGGATGATGAGCCATCGCCGCCTGACGATATGCTTTTTTAATCTCGTCCGGTGCCGCAGTTCTGTTGATGCCTAATATTTCGTAATAATCTCGCTTCGCCATTGATTAGTTCACGCCTTCCGTCGCTGATTCAACGCTCTCTGCCGGCTGAGATTCTTCAACCACTTCACCCGAGACAACTACTTTTGCATGACGCAGAACTTTTCCATACATCATGTATCCTTTCTCAACTTCTTCGAGAATCATATGAGGCGGAACATCGCTCTTCGGCAGTTGCATCAATGCATCATGCAGATGCGGGTCAAATTCTTTCCCGATGACTTCGTACGCTTCAACTCCTTGCTTTGCAAAGAGTTTCAAACATTTTTGATAAATGAGTTCAACGCCGCGAAAAAAAGAATCAAAATCCTTCTTCTCCCGACTGAGTTTCAGCGAGCGTTCGAAATCATCAAGCACTGGAAGCAAATCGAAAATTAAATCTTCGTTCGCATACCGTACCCGTTCTAAATAATCATTCTCCGTGCGGCGTTTGTAGTTCTCAAACTCAGCCGCTTTCCGTAACAGTTGGTCTTTTAACTGTCCGATAGTTTTTTCTAATTCTTCAATTCGGTTATCCGGGACGGCTGTCTCTGGTTGTTCCTGAGCAACTTGTTCCGATACTTCTGTTGAGTTCTGTTCCTCTTTGATATTCACTTCCATATTAACTTAATGATGATGATACTTCTTCAGCCATGTAACTTACCAACGGAATGACCTTTGCATAGTTCATTCGCTTTGGTCCTAAAATTCCGATTGTTCCCTGTACATCGCCGACCGTGTATGTTTTTAAGATGATGCTGTAATTTTTCAATTTCGTGTTTCCATGTTCTTCGCCGATAGCAACAGCGACTCCGTGTTCCACTTCTTTCACATCCGATTTTTCCAACACTTCCGTAAGAATCGTCTCATCATTGATGAGTTCGATAATCGTGCGGATGTTATCCCGCTCGCCGTACTCCGGTTGCTCAATTAATGTCTGAGTCCCGCCGATGTGAAGTTTTTCCCGTTCTTTGCTATCATCGAAAATTCTTCCCGCAGAATTGACCATAAGATTGATGATGCCTGATTTATCGTTTGCAAAATCTTTCACACGTTCACCGAACGTGTCTCGGATGGTTTTTAATGTTAAGCCGGAAAGTTTCTCATTTAAATATTGTCCGACATCTGCAAGATGCGTGGGAGAAATCTCAACCGGAATTTCCATCGTAATTGTTTTGATGATTCCTGACTTCACTTCTAACACAACCAAAATTTTGTGTGAAGCAATCGTGATTAATTCGATACGTTCCAGTCTGCCGGCGCTGAGATGAAGCGATGACACAACGCTGAGTTGATGCGAGATTGTTCCAAGCAACCGCGCCGCTTCACGGAGAACCTCATTCGATTCAATTACAAGGTCAAACTGCCGACGGATGTTTCCTTTTTCACGCGGACTTACCTGCTGTATTTCCATCAACCAATCAACAAAATAGCGGTAGCCCTTGTCGGTCGGAATACTTCCTGCCGAAGTGTGCGGATGATGGATGTAACCCGATTCTTCCAAATCGGAAAGCACATTCCGTATGGTCGCCGCGCTCAGGTTCAGTTCATGATGTTTGGAAATATAGCGCGAAGCGACCGGTGCCGCCGAATCAATAAAGCGATACACCACATAGCGGAGTATCTCTCGTTCACGTTCGTTGAGTTCTATTTCCATTGATAAGTTGTCAGATTTGCCTTTTTGTTGATGAAATAATAAGAATTTTTGAGCTTCTATCAAAGAAATCAATTTTAATGGGGCTAGAGTGAAATTCCCAAGAAAAAGAAGTTGAAAACCGTCTCATTGCTCACGAAAGACGATTTGATATTCAATTCTCAAATCACAGCGTTTAACCGTATGGGTTTTCTCTAAAGAAAGCAAATCGTATTCGTCATTCCGACGTTCCAATGGTATCACATTAGAATAAGTTAGATTCTTTCGTGTCTGAAAGGATGGAGCCGCCGAAATATATTCGGTATGACGATAATCCAAAATTTGAAAAGGATAATAATCTCATTTTCCAGCAAGACCAGATTGTTGTTTCCACAGGAGCGAAACAGGCAATCTTCAATGCGTTGCAGGCAATTTGTAATCCCGGCGATGAAGTTGTTATTCCCGCACCGTACTGGGTGAGTTATCCTGAAATGGTGAAGTTTGTGGATGCAAAACCAGTCTTCGTCAATGCGATGCACGATGCTGGATTTAAGATTACCGCGCGGCAACTTCGACAGGCAATCAATGCAAAAACGAAAGCAGTCATCTTTAACTCACCATCGAATCCGACAGGTGCAGTCTATTCGCAGGGAGAGATTGAGGAACTTGCCGACGTGATTGCAGAGACGGGAATCTATGTTGTGTCGGATGAGATTTATGAGAAGGTTGTGTTTGATGGCGCGAAGCATTTCAGCATCGGAAGTATCAGGCAAATCAGAGAGCAGGTTGTCACGGTGAACGGAGTTTCCAAAGCGTACTCAATGACGGGATGGCGCATCGGCTATCTCGGAGCGAAGAAAGAAATTACACAGGCGGCGGCGAAGATTCAGAGTCAGGTAACCTCGAACGCAAACTCGATTGCACAGAAAGCGGCGGTTGCCGCGCTCTCAAATCATTCTTCAGAACTTGGAGAAATGGTAACGGAATTTAAGCGGCGGCGGG
>JACPVN010000531.1 GCA_016191715.1 Ignavibacteriota bacterium
TCCGCTACCGAAATCAATGCCGAGGACAAGTCCGCCGCCGACGGTGGAGATTGCTTTGAGGAAATTTCTTCGTGATGTATTCGTACTCATCGCACACCTCCATCTTGAGATGCGCGATGAATTGCTTTCCGAATCCGGTTGTACGTTCCGCAACGACAGATATTCATTCCCATTGCCGCGTCAATATCTTCATCAGTTGGATTTGATTTTTGATTGAGTAACGCCGCCGCCGCCATGATTTGCCCCGACTGACAGTAGCCGCATTGCGGAACTTCTTCTGCAATCCATGCAAGTTGCAAACGGTGCGAACGGTCGGAGGAGAGTCCTTCGATAGTGAGGACAGATTTGCCCGCGACAGACTCGACCGGAGTAACGCACGAGCGTATTGCTTCGCCATCCACATGAACGGTGCAGGAGCCGCACAACGCTCTGCCGCAACCGAACTTTGTGCCTGTCATTCCAAGAACATCGCGCAGAACCCAGAGAAGCGGCATGTCAGGTTCGGCATCTACCGTGTGTTGCTTATTGTTGATTGTGAGAGAGAAGGTGGACATGGGTTGTTCCTTTCTGATGTTATCTTATCAATATCATTTTTTTTGATAGATTTTTCCGTGCCGTCAGGACTTTCGTCCTGACGGGTGTGAGGGATTGGCATCTGCAGCGTTCGGAAACTTCCTGCACCTTTATACGTGTCAGGTCGAAAGACCTGACACCACAACTAAACTTCATCAAATTGAAACACATACTCATAACAGAATTGAAATCATATTATCCTTATGATTCAGCAACTAGTTCTTGCTCTGACTTTCGTTTCTTCAACAAACCTTCTTGTTCAAATTTGTTGGCAACGAGTTCAGCTTTCTTCAAGAGGTATTCAATCCCCTTTTCAAGTTCCATGTCTTTGATATCATTATGAAGCTCGTTCTTCCAATCCCAAACTTCTTTCTGTGCTTTTGAAATATTTTCATTCATAGTCAATATCCATTAATTCCAAGGGTGTTACTATTCTCATTCTATCAGAAAATCCAAGCAATGCATTTACACCATGAATCCGGCGTTCACGATGAATATTTGCCAGATGTTTGTAATTCCAACTCACTAAAAAATCCATATCGTTGACCACAGCAATCGCAACGTGTAAAGCATCGGCTTCTTTCGTCTCTGGAATGATACCATGACGTATATAGTTTACTGTGAGCAACGAGATTTCTTCCGATTGCTCGACAGGAACCCGCTCGAGAAAATAGTCATCTATTGTCCTTAATAACTTATTTCTTTTTTCGATATTTGTTGTCTTCTCAATCTCGGCGATAACAACGTTGGAGATAAATGTTTCAAAAATTCCCGGCTTAATATAATGTTCGAAGAAATCAATTGTTATTGCCTTCTTTTCCGGTGCATCATCTGCATAAAGAAAGTTCGGTACAGAAGTGTCCAAATATATTTCAATTCGTTTTGAATGCGTCATCGTGTACCAATGTACTGGAAATCGGAGATTCGTCAAAAAAAAATGCTTTAACCGATAGGGGTACGTTCCTGCGGTGTGCAGGAAGTTCCCTCCGATGCTCGCTCTCAGGCAATACGGTACAGGGAAGATTCCGCACAAGAAGGGATTTTCCCCACACCGTGCGGAACACCTCAGGTTATATATAGTCTTCCCCCGCGGCTTGCGGGGAAAGTCCTGCGCAGCTCAGGGCTGAGAAAGTGGCTAAAATGATTTGTTTTTGATGGAACGTGGTAATTTGCAAAAATATTAAGAAGAACATCGGGGTAGCACCGATGCTCTTTTCAAGAAAAATCTCTATCCTTATCGGACTAACAACATCTTTTTTATATCAGTAAAAGCACCGGCTGACAACTTGTAGAAATAAACTCCACTCGGAACAATTGATGCATTCCACTCTACCGATTTGAATCCCGCCTCCTGAACATCATTCACCAATGTTGCCACTTCCTGACCAAGCACGTTATACACTTTCAATGTTACATTGTAGGACGACTCGCCGAGTCGTCCGGTCGGGACAGCGTCTTGACCTACAGGTAACGAGTAACGAATTACTGTTGTCGGGTTGAACGGATTCGGATAGTTCTGCTCGAGAGAAAACTCTTTTGGTAGTTCAGAAGAACCGGCAAGATTTAATTTGATTTTCGATTCAGGATTCGAGATTTGAATCTTGCTATTACTCTTTAATGGAATCTCTTTTCCATCTACTTTGAGAGATGCTGACATACTATGCTCATTGATATTCCAAGTAAGAATAATTGGATACTCCGCTGATGAAACAACAATGGGAATTTCTTTTGACTTCCCATTCTCACCAAACTCAACAAAGTTGTTTGAAGCAAAACGAGCATCGAAAATTCCGGATGGCGGTGGAGGCGGCAACTCCCACAAACCGATGGGAGGGAGTTCCACTCCCGACCTCTTCCCCGATGTGAAGTACAAACTCTGTTGATTACCTTTTACGTCTGTAATCATGATTGAATTATATTTTTCCAGAGATTCATTTTGATAAGCATTTTGTTTGTTAAAAATACCCAGCGGATTTAAGATTATCTTTCCCGCGCTACTAACCTGTACCCAGTATCCTTTTGCCGGTTCAATGGTATTCGTAACATTATATCCCCTATCAAATGCGAAGATACTGGAAGTAATAATGTTCGGAGGGTCGGTAACTATTGAAGTAACAGCAGCCGGTAATGCTAATGAACCGATCATGTTCCATCCCGCTTCAACTGCGAGAGTATCATGCGTTCTGGCAAGACCGCTTACCGTTGCTACTTGTGCATCGCCAAACTTGAGCCAGTAACCTAAACCATAATCAAGTGAATCTACAAGTCTGTAAAATTGATAAAACTTAAATGCTTCTGAGGTTGCTGTTGGAAAAAGCGTTCCCTTTGCGCGATTGGAAACAGTTACAGGCAGGGAAATCATATTCCAATTTTTGGAAAGATAATATGGAACAGCTATCGTTGCCACGTTCACAATCTCGAACGACGTTATTGCATTGTTCGTGATGCTGACGCTGTTTCCTGTTTTCATTTCAAACTTGAGTAACTGACCATGAGTCGCCACATCCTGAATTGTCCACTGTCCGTTATCTAACGATGCGGATGACCATTGCACCGAAATTGGATAGCCACCGGAACCGGGTTGAAACTCGCAGGTATAAACATTTCTTATATGGTCAAGAAGAAAGAGCGGACGGAGGTCTGTCTCGATTCCATTGGTTCCGGAAATATTCCAACGGGCATCAAACGTGCCAATGCCCGGTTTCGGACTCAGTTCCTGTTCATTCAGTAACGTATCTATTCCATCGGTGGCGAAATAACTTCTTCCTAAAAACAACGAATCAAATTCATCGCCATTGTCAGTTATCTTCATTCCTGTTCGATACTCAAACGAGGAAGAATTGAATACACCAAAATCCTTATCCTCAACTACTTGACCACTACTGTTAATTGTAATAGAAAATGAATCCGGAGAAGTAGGCGCAAGTTGGAGCCAACCGTTCTTCTTTTCTAACTTGACTGAGTATGTTCCGACCTGCAACGATGAAAAAGTAAAATTACCGTTAGCATCCGTTACAGCGCTATTGGTTGTTGTTCCTGAGAGATACACATTCCAGTTAGATAATGCGGTGTCAGCATAATCATTAACTCCATTAGTATTACGGTCGTGAAAGACTGAGCCACTGATTATCCCTAACTGAAAGTTTCCAAATAATATCCCCGTAGTCGTCGTACCTTCCATCACTTCAACCGGCTGAGGATTTTGTGATGACTGTATCCAACCTGCGAGAGTAGATTTAGACAACGTATAAATTCCGGGACCTAATTGAGCGAACGAAAAATTCCCCTGTCCATCAGTTGATGTTGTTGCATTTGTGGCGCCACTCAACTCGATTGTCCATCCCGCTACTCCATTTTCCCCTGAGTCTTTGATTCCATTTCCATTATTATCAAGAAAATTATTGCCGGAAATTGAGGCCGGAGTATAACTGTAAACAATTTCAAAATAACGGAGAGAAGAATTGCTCACAACCAACACGCTATCCGTTTTCATGTTGATGTTGACTGTGCCGCCATGTGTAAGTGAATCCCGTAGTCTTATCGTCGAGTTTAATGTCGGCAAGCGACTTGGTTTCCATCGAATCGTCATCGGATAACCGCCTCCGCCCGGTTGAATCCGGATGGTGTGAGTAATTTGGAAATGACCATCCTTCATGACATCGCGAATATCAACCTTCGATGGAATTCCCTCCGGTAATAAACATCTGGCATCGAACCCGCCACTTGGTATTGGCGGAAGTTCATACTCTCCATGAATTCCATCAAGAGAGTCGGTAGCGCCAAGTACCGAACCGAACTTGATTGTATCGCGAATTCCACCATTATCAGATATGGCAAGTTCTGCAAAAAATTCAGATGGACTTGGAGGGATTACAGAAAACGTCGTAACAAGTGTATCGTTTACGCGATTCTCATCTTCATTGAGTTGAGCAATGACACGCAGTTTGTATGTACCATCGTTCAACGAAGTCCAGATACCAAAGTTAGCAACAGCAGAGTTGTTTGAGGCGATTGTTGTATTTTCCGTTTTGGTAAAATGCGGAGAAGCAAAGGTTCCAGTAACAGTATCAACTTGAGCGAGAACGGTGAAAGTTTTTGATGAGGGAGAAAAATTTTTTACTGATGAATATATAGAAATTGACTGTTGAGCTGTAACATAATTATTTGTTGGTGCAATTGATAATAAGGCAACATCATTGGTTATGTTTTTGAATATGGAAACCGTGTTTGAACTAATATTCGCAACAACAAGGTCACCATCCCCATCCCCGTCCACATCACTGATAAAGACAGATCTGGAATTACTTCCCATGGCATAGTCCACTTTCGCTGTGAATGTTCCGTCACCATTGTTCTTCAGGATGGAAATCGTGTTGGTGTTCGTACTCAGTCCTAACGTAATAGCGAGGTCGCCATCTCCGTCCCCATCAATATCACTGATGAAGATGGATTGTGGAAAAGTTCCCGTCGCATACTCCACTATTGCGCGAATGTTCCGTCTCCATAGTTCTTCAGGATGGAAACCGTGTTTGAACCAATATTCGTAACAGCAAGGTCACCATCGCCGTCACCATCCACATCGCTTATGGAGACGGATGTGGGAGCGCGACCGCCTCCCATTGCATAGTCCACTTTCGTTGTGAATGTTCCGTCTCCATTGTTCTTGAGGATAGAAACTGTATGGGATATTAAATTCGCAACAGCAAGGTCGCCATCGCCGTCACCATCTACATCGTTGACATAAATGGAGTAGGGGACTCTTCCAGTCTCATAGTCCACTTTGGTTGTGAATGAGCCATCTCCATTGTTCATCAGGATGGAAACGGTACCAGAACCATTTCCAACTGCAAGGTCGCCATCGCCATCCCCATCAAGATCGCTGATGAAGACGGATCTGGGATAACTTCTCGTCACATAGTCCACTTTCGCCGTGTATGTGCCATCCCCATTGTTCCTTGAGATGGAAACAGTGTTGGTATCATTCACAACAACAAGGTCACCATCGCTGTCGCCGTCAAGGTCGCCGATGAAAACAGAACTGGGATAACCTCTCATTTCATAGTCCACTTTTTCTGTAAATGTTCCGTCTCCATTGTTCTTGAAGATGGAAACAGTGTTGGAATTAGCATTCGCTACTGCAAGGTCACCATCACCGTCACCATCCACATCGCTAATAAAGACAGCCACGGGAGAAGTTCCGGTCGCATAGTCCACTTTTGCGGCAAACACTCCTGCGCTTGGTACACTTGCTGCCGTAAAGCTCCAATGATACCCGTTTGTCAGTGTTTCACCTGCATTGGAAAGAATGTTTGAGGTTATGTTTACTGTAACAACTTCACCATTCAAAAAATCAACAGTTGGATTAAATGTTATAATTGTATTCCCTCCGCTAAACGCAATCATTCCTCTATGTCGTCCGCTTATTTGTCCATATACGAGAAACGAGGCTGTGTCATTAAACGTTGTCGTATCCATCGGTACAGCAAACGTAACCTGTATGGTTGTGTTGGGTGAGACGTTGAGCGCGTTCTGTGCGGGAGAAACGCTCACCACTTGTGCAGTGAGATATGCAATTTGTGATGTGAGTAAAAAACAGAGAGCAATCAGTAACAATCGTGTTGCAATCTGTTGTAAAGAGTTGGCGTTAACAAATGTTAGAATATGTTTGGACATGGCGTCCTCCTGTTGTGTTAGTTAATTGGTCATTGGTGAAATTGTTAATTTGTTATTCAGTATAAACCATCTTCTGTCGCTTCTTAAATTCCTGCATCGCATTTTTTACTTCTGCCAAATAGGTGTCCTTATCTGCATAAATAATTTCCTTTGGTCTGGAATTGTCTATCACATTTCGAACGCAAACACAGGTACTTCAATAATTTTCATTGGTGGTTTTTCTTTTTGAAGCGACGTATCAATTGATTTTGCCACTTCGGGTTTCAAAAATTTTTCTCCGCACTGGGAACAAACTCCCATCGGTACATTTTCAAAAATAAATAGCTCACCCTTCCATCGCAATTCCCGTGGATGCATTTGTTCGTTTACGGTTCCTCCGCAATAATAACAATCACTGTTCTCGTTGCA
>JACPVN010000532.1 GCA_016191715.1 Ignavibacteriota bacterium
CACAACTTTTTCCGCTGACGTATCTCCGAAGCGGCATGTGCGCGGGGAAAGGTCGTCGCCCAAATAGATTTGTCCTTTAAACCTGCCAAATTCGAGTTGCATCTCGACAAGAGCAAGTTTTCTTCTCAGGCACAATGCACGAAGGACTGCATTAATTTTTGAAGAGAGACGGTTGATTTGTTTGCACTCATCAGGTGTTGCAATTCCCATCGCATACAAATGATGTTCATTCACCCACGTCGCTTGTCCGTTCGGCGAGTGGTAGTAAAATTCAAAAACAGGAAAGTCGAGTTGTGTGCCTTCCTTCAATCCGAATCGTTCCGGGATGGAACCGACACAATAATTATAGACACGAACGTCCACCGGAATCATTTCCAACTTCCGAACCATGAACTCTGTTTCGGAAAGCCGTTTCACATAATGCGTCGGGATGTGAAAACCGTCGAGATGTTCAAACAAATAACCGGAAATACTACTGCGAAGCGCCGGAACGACTTTCTTTTTAGCCGTTCGCTTGCCGTTCGTTTGTCCGTTAGAGATAAATTCCTGAATGAGGTAATCCGAATCGGGAGAGAGGAAAAAGTTGGTTTCGTGTCCTTCAAGAAAGAGTTCTCGCTTCCCCTCTTGCACTAAGGATTGATTCGTGTCGGAAGAAGATTGCGATTGGTGTTTCATAACTCACTATGTTGATGATAATTGCGGAGGCATGATAGCAAAAAGGAGAAGAAAAAACAAACACTTCACTTACGCCCCGAATGTGTTTTGATGTGAACGTGCAATGAAAAAGTTTTTCTTATATTTCCTCCCGAAAAAAGAAACAGATGATGCTACAAAACACTGCCCGACAACTTTTCCAAACCTACGATTCATTCCGCGTGACTGAATTCTCAAACAGAAAATTTCCCTCAGAACAGTTTCACCACATTATTGATGAATTGAATCTTCCAACTTCAATTGTCAGAACCCGAAAAGCCGGTGAATCGCTTGAAGGAAGAATGATTAAATCGTTTTCTGTCGGAAACGGAACTACGAGCGTGCTTCTTTGGTCCCAGATGCATGGCGATGAATCAACAGCAACGATGGCGATTGCAGACATTCTGAATTTCTTCAAACAAATGTTTGACAACAAGGAAACCCAGCAGTTACTCGCTTCGCTTTCAATTCATTTTCTTCCGATGCTTAATCCTGACGGGGCGGCACGTTGTCAACGAAGAACGGCTCAGGGGATTGATATGAACCGTGACGCGCTCGCACTGAGAACACCAGAGGCAAACATTCTCCGACAACTTCAACAAGAATTGAAACCGGAGTTCGGATTTAATTTACACGACCAGGAACTCAGCACTGTTGCAAGTTCAAAGGACTTGACAGCAATTGCGTTGCTCGCCCCTGTTTTCAATGAAGCAAAAGAGGATAATGATATTCGACTTCGTGCAAAATATCTTGCCGCAACGTTCGCTGAAACGATGAATCTTTTTATACCAAACAGAATTGCCCGCTACGATGATGCGTTCGAGCCGCGGGCATTCGGCGATAACATGCAGAAATGGGGAACAAGCACGCTCCTCGTCGAATCGGGACACGACTTCGATGACCCGAACAAATGGAACATCAGAAAACTTAATGTCGTGGGAATTCTCTCTTGCCTCTTCGCCATCACAACAGATGAATATAGACAGTCAAACATTTCATTCTATAATTCACTTCCGTTCAACGAAAAGAAGGCGTACGACGTCATCATCCGGAACGTCATCATCAACCATGAAACTCTACAAGTTGCAGGCGGAAAAGAGACGCCAGCCGATATTGCCATCTCGTATCAGGTTGATACGCACTCGGAAGAAACTCCGTTGCTTGTGGATATCGGTGACTTGCACACGTATGTTGGTTTAAAAGAGATTGATGGAAAAGGAAAAATTATTTCTTCTTCTGGGTTGAGATTGGGAAAACCGTTTGCGTGGAAATAGTTATCCGTTATCTGTCATACCAATGACCAATGACTATTGACGGGTTACCGGTTACAGATTTCCTGTTACGTTTGACTAAGAACACTAGCCCGCTTTTGGCGAGAAATACATATCAATCCTCTTCCTCAAACCCACCCCGTGGTGGGAAAATACTCCCCACCATATCTTTGTACAATGTTTGATTGTCAATTTCGTCCTTCGCGATTTTAGAAAATTGATGTAAGCCATCTAACAAAAATTCCATTGATGATGCAAGTACGTACTTGTTTATCTCGACTGCTTTCATGAACTTCAGAGTCGTTTCCCGAAGCCCTCGAACTTTATTCAACTCACCTGCATAGATATCAAACTTCATGTCATCGGCAATCTGAATACTGTTGCCAGATTCAAACCATCGTATTATTGATTGATATTCAGAGTCTTCCATTCTGTTTTTTTGTTCCGGCGTTTGACCGCGCACCGGTTTTCGTGCAAGCGGGTCGGGAAAGTATAGCTTGAATATCTCACGCACGGATTTTCCGATTAACGCCTTGCTTACTTTTGCTGAACCTTCTTGCTCACCCTCGAACACCAACTCGACTTTCCCTGTCATTGCCGGAAGGACATGCTGTAAATCGCAAATACGCGGCACGATTGTCTCTTCATGATTGATGATGGCGCGTCGTTCTGCATTGCTGACAAGATTTTCCATAGCAGAAATTGTCAGCCGTGCGCTGACGCCGGATTTCTGGTCAACGTATTCACTCTTGCGCGCTTCAAAGGCAATCTGTTCGATTATCTGCTTGAAAAAGTACGGAATGTGAATCTCACGACCGTCCCGCTGAACAGATGCTTCCTGTTCCGTAATGGAAATTGCTTCTTCAATCGTGTGCGGGTAATGAGTGAGAATTTGAGAATCAATTCTGTCTTTCAATGGCGTGATAATGTTTCCGCGATTGGTGTAATCTTCCGGGTTTGCGGTGAAGACAAGAATGATGTCGAGCGGAATGCGGATATTGAATCCGCGAATCTGAATATCTTTTTCTTCGAGAATGTTGAACAAGCCGACTTGTATGCGCGGTTGTAAATCCGGCAGTTCGTTGATAGCAAAAATTCCCCTGTTGGTTCGCGGAATAATTCCGAAGTGAATCACTCCTTCATGCGAATAGTGCAACCGTTGCGATGCGGCTTTAATCGGGTCAATGTCACCAATGAGGTCGGCAATCGTTACATCGGGCGTTGCAAGTTTTTCCCCCAGGCGCGCATCGCGATGAAGCCAATCAATTTCAATCTTGTCGCCATGTTCATTCGTCAAATCAACACAACGCTTACACACAGGATGAAAAGGATTATCATTGATTTCACAACCTTTGATAACAGGAATAAACTCATCAAGCAACGAAGGAAGTTGACGGACCAGACGCGACTTTGCCTGTCCGCGCAATCCCAATAGCATGATATCGTGCTTTGCAAGAATTGCATTGACAAGCGATGGAACAACTGTCTCATCAAATCCGATGATTCCCGGAAACAATTTTTCTTTTTGCCGGAGTTTTCTGATGAGATTGTTTCGCATCTCCTCTTTGACGGAAACAACGATATAACCGGATGTTTGTAATTGACCAAGTGTTTGTGCGCGCATACGTAATTACATGAAAGAACAAATTTTTGAATTGATGAACAGATAAGAATAATGTATTGAAACAACTTACGTTCAAACGCCACCGTCTATCCCAATCACTCCCATCATCCGTCCTGAATTCAGTTTTTCCCGACGGAAAGAATAGAACAGACTTGGCGTACAAATGGTACAGTACTCCGACATTTCGATATTTTTGTCACGCAGTCCTGCATCAATTAATTGGATTTTTGTGAAGAGTTTCAAATTGAGGTGCGGCTTCTTCGTGGAGTAACGGACCGAATATCGTTGGTCAAATTCACGAGCGACTTCATTGCCGACTTCATAACAACACACACCAGCCGAGGGACCAATGAACGCAAATAAATCTCCAGGATTGATATGAAACTCTTTTATCATCCGCTTCACGGTTTTTTCAACTATCTTGAGTTTTGTTCCGCGCCATCCTGCATGAACCGTTGCAATTGTTTTTGTTACCGGGTCAAAGAGAAAAATCGGTAAACAATCGGCAGTGGAAACACAAAGAAAAACTCCGGGAGTTTGTGTGATGAGTGCATCGCACAAATCATAAATACCGGGAGAATGAATGACTTTAATAAAATCGCCATGAAACTGTTTCGGGATGGCTAACTTGTCGAGAGGAATTTCCAACTTGCCGAAAAAGCGCTCACGGTTTTGGTCAACATTGTTTGGGTCGTCGCCAACCATGTAACTCAAGTTCAATCCGTACGGGATATGGCTAACTCCTCCTTTCTTCGTGCTGAATCCGAACCGGAGTTCCGGGAATCGCTGAAAGAGTTTTGAGTGAAGAACGGTTATTTCAGAAAGTGATGCAGAGTTAATCATTCTTTCTTTCAGGTTGATGATGAATAAGCGGTAATTGAATTGTTACTGTCGTACCACTTCCCGTTTCACTTTCAACAACGATAGTTCCACCTAAGTCGTCAATTGTTTTTTTAACAATTGCCAAACCCAATCCCATTCCGTCCGTCTTAGTGGAAAAATTCGGTTCGAACAAATGTTCACGCGCCGCTTCCGCGATGCCAGGTCCGGTATCATGGAAGCGAATGTCCGCCATTAAATTTGCAATGTGTGTTCTGACTGCGATTGTTCCCCGTTCGTTCATTGCTTGAATGGAATTTTTGATAATATTCATAAACGCTCGACGTAACTCTTCTTTGTCTGCTGAAATGATAGGTGAATTCGGGCAGAATTGCAAATCAAACACAACGCCGGTGTGTTCTTTATATAAGTTGGTGACATCCAACAAGAGAGCGTGTAGTTCGCACTGTCCGATTTTCCGCTCGGGCATTCTGCCAAAATGGGAAAACTCGGATGCAATACGACTTAATGTTTCGATTTGCTCTAAGATTGTGCCGCTTACCTGTTGAAGTAGTTTATCAAAATCACCGACACGGTCAATGTATGCCTGCCGCAAATGTTGAATCGAAAGTTTCATCGGCGTGAGCGGATTTTTAATTTCGTGTGCGACTTGCTTCGCCATCTCTTTCCATGCAAGTTCGCGTTGCGCTTTGATGATTTCTTCCTGCGATTGTTTCAGGTTGTGAAGCATCGTTTCGAATGACTGTTCGAGTTCACCGAATTCATCCGTTCTGTTCGAGCGAATCTGCACATCAAAATCTCCCGCGCCGATTTTTTTCGTTGCCTGAAGCAAGCGATGAAGCGGAGATGAAATCTGATGCGAGGAAACAAATCCAACAACCAATGCAACGAGCATGGCGAACATGAATGCCCCGAACAGGAACGCGTTCCGTTGTACAATTTCCTCATCAATTTCCTGAAGGCGGAACAACGTCGGCACCGCAACGATGCCAAATGTTAATCCTGCTTCGGTTAACAACGGGCGGTAGCCGACGATGTATTGCAGAGTTCCGATTGATTGGACGTTCGTGTAAAATCCTTTTTGTTGCAGGATAATGTTTGAATACACATCTGAATTCATACGCCTGTCAAACAATTCTGCACGAAATAATTCCGGTTTACTGCTTGCTGATTCATACGCATCAGCAAAAACTGTAAAATCAATTTGCACATCGTTCGCTACGGTAATTGCATGTCTGTCGTTGAATGTTTCCAAATCAAACGGAGTAAAGATTGCCCATTGACGCTGAAGCGCGGAAGTAATGGTTATTGTCTCCCGCTTCAGTTGTTCAATAATGGATTGCTCAGCACGTTCAACTGCATATTGACGATTGTAATACGCAAGGATTGCCGTCGGAATGAGGGCGACCACAAAAAATGTAACAATCAGTTTCGTTCGGAACGAGAACAGTGAACGGTTGCCTCGGACAAACGAAACGAAAACGTACACCAGAAAGAGGACGAAAAGACAACACGAATAAAACAGAACAATCCGGAGAACGTTGAACAGATGCCAACCTGCATCTAACTTTTTCATGCTCAATGAATACCATGAGTTGTCGTTCGGAGAATCAATCGGGCGGAAGAAATATGTCTCATACGTTTGGTTATTGATTTGTTCATCAATCCAAAAATTTGTTTGATGCTGAGTTTGATTTTTTACCTGTGCAGGAAGTTCATTCCCCAATGGAAACGTTTCTGAAGATGAAAACGCAAGTTTGGCGTTTGCATATTCAGAAAAAGTAAATTGTCGCACATGACTTATGAAATCGTTTCCGGAATAATTTCGGAAATATTCCGGTGTTTCACCTCCCAGTAACGATTGAGCGCCCGCCGAAATCTGAACTGAAACACCACCTTCAAGAAAACCGTCTTTATTCCGAACGGGCGTGTATCCTTCATACACATTGACGATGTGCGAACCGATGTAACGTTCCACAAGTTCAACCGATTTCGGATAAGCAAGCGAATCGGGATGAACATTCGGCGACGACCAATCAGCGCCAAGATAAAATGTGCTGAGAATTGTTCCTTCGTTTTTATAAAATGTGACTGAGCAGTTGTATCCTTCACGACTGAGAATGCTTCTTGCCCACGCTTTGAACGCGAGTTTTTTCAAAACGTTCGGTTCGGTTTCACGAAACGAATTGATGATTTCGCTGTTTGATAATTCCTGTAATGCCTGCCGTGTCAGAATCTTCAAATAAGTATCAGCAGGTCGGATGATGTTCAACGCATGTTCTTCTGCGTGAGAACGGTCGAATTCGTGTGTCTGTTGGTCAAGCGGATAGAGGAGCGCGAGAATGCTCAGCACAGAAAGAACGAGAGTTGATTTTAAGTGAAAGAAAATATTTTTTTGTAAGAAGGATGACGAAGTGTTCATCGCCCCAAAGAAAAAAAGAGCGAGATACCCGAATCGTTCAGTCAGGGAGAAGAGCGGATTCGGGTGGAGAATTTCAAAAAGAACGTTTCCCGCGATGAATATTCCGGTAACAATCACCCAGAGACGAAGTGGCGAGGTTAGATAAAACATTCTTTGAAGTGCAAGGCGAGTTGCAGAGATACCGGCAACACCTGCCATAATCAATGCAAATGATATAAGAAAAAGACTGAGCAACATCACCCCAAGCGGGAATTGCGGGAGGATGTACATCGGGTCGTAGTAACTCAGTGTTGAATCAAACACAGCACTTCGGATAATAGCGGCAAACCCTCGAAGCAGGAGAGGCAACGTTAGTGAGAAAATGAAAATGCTACTCCATGCGGCTAATGAATTCAATTTCGACTTTTCTGCCGCCAAGTTTCTTTTCACAAGGGAGTTAACCAAAAGAATAATTGTTCCAAGCAGTGCAATGGATGTAAGGAACAAGTCGCCAACTGACTTTGCAATTCCGAATCCGAATACTGAAGCAAAGTATGTCGGCTCAAATATTTTCATTTGGAAAAATGATGAAGGAATATCAAGCCAAATAAAAAAGTATCGCAGTATCCAGATGGTACTAAGCCACCAAAACAAGCCGATGCTGTTTCGTTGTTTTAGCCAATGCAATGAACGAACACCCATCCATATCGTCAGAAACAAACATAGAATCAAAGCATGTACAATATTCCTTGCAATTGTGTTGACAGATTCTTCTTGCTCATCAAGATTTAATGAAGGAAGGAGAACAGTGCAAATCTGAGTACCGTCAATTCCACTGAGGGAAACGGGAATCAATTCTTCACTAAATTTGGAGGGTGAAGAAAAATCAAATTGAACCTCCCTCCCTAAACGAGAAGTGAATGTTGAACTGAACACCTCCGCATTGATGAACCGGTTGTTGATGGGATAGTTTACATCGAACAAGCGTTTGGAAACACCATAGCCGATGAGCGTTGAATTATGAAGAACAGGATAGACGACGACAAGGAACGAATAAATCGGTCCCTGCACGACGAACGAGGTTGGTTGAGAGTTCAGCCACAATGTATCTGTTTGAATTCCTTCATTCCCGTTCCAACAAAGAAGGCGTTTTGAAGAATCAAACAATTCCATGGTTTGTTCCGTTGGCGCAAGGATTCCGATTTGCTCAAACAATATTCTTGTTGAAGTTGACCTGTTTGATAAGGATGTGACGATGGTCGAATGTTGTGCAATCTGTTTGACTGCCTCAACAGATTCACTCTGAAATTGTTGAAACGATGACTGAACTTTCTGAATGAGTAATTGCTCTTTTTCTGTTTTGATGGAAGTCCAATTTTGCTCAAGATTGTTCACGAGAATTTTCTCGCCGAAGAAAACAAAAGCGCACAACAACAGAAGTGAAATGACGACAACGCCATATCGTCTCCGATGGTGTGAAAGAGAAAAGTCGAGGTTCAGCCGACTCATCCGGAGTTAGTAAATATTGAATTGGGAAATTAAATACGATGAACCGGATTTAAGAAATCCGATGTACACTTGAACAACCTCCCGTTTGCCGCGTATGAACAACGCTCCTCCTCCGGTTGCATACAAATCATCTCCCGATGTTCCTTTTGAGGTGAAGCGGAAGTTGGTGAGTTTCTGCTTTGAGAAAAAATCCCGGATAATATAATGCGCTTGGTTCGCACTGAACATTCCGCTTTCCGTTCCTCGTAAACTCAACGATATTTTTTTGGTAAAATAGTGCGAAAGTTTTTCGGCTGAATTATTTTGTACTGCTTGTTCTATCTCAGAAATTATTTTGGAAAGGTTGTCAACGGGTTCATCCATTTGCTGAAGCATTTCTGTTTGAGAATGAACGTTAAGGGAAACCTCGTCAGGTTGCGACAGGCAAACCGAACAGGCAAGAATCAAAGTAGTAATCATATGTAACGTAACTTGTTTCATTCAATATCCAATTACAAAATACTCACAAAGTCGAAAATAGTCAATAATAATAAGCATTAAAGTAGGAACCGTCATGCCGAACTTGTTTCGGCATCTATTGTTCTTCGAAAATAGAACCTGAAATAAATTCAGGTTGACGCTTATAGAAAAGAATCAGGGACACCGTTTTCATGCTTGGGTCAGCAGAAAGGGTGTCCCTGTTCCATCCACTAATCAAACTTACTTTCTTGTTTTTGCGCCTTCGCCCATTGTTAATGAGGGGCGTTCCGTTCCGACTCCTCGTTTCAACCGAGGATTGCTTTTTTGTAATTGATACGCCCAATCGAATGTCACCCGGCTTGACGAGACAGAGTTGACACGAATCTTTGCATAGTGGTCGTCCCATGTCCAGACGACATACGTATGTCCGGGAATCACTCGAACATCTTTTGTCGGCGACCAGCCGGAAGCGGGAGCTTCGCCAATCTCGTAGAGCGATTTAGTGAATCCCATATCCTGGATATCAGTATCTTCCCAGACCACGAGATAGTAACTATTTTCGTAATGCTCCAAATAAATATCAGTGTACTGCTCATTGTAATCTCCTGTAGTGTATGATGAAAAATCGTAGCCC
>JACPVN010000533.1 GCA_016191715.1 Ignavibacteriota bacterium
ATATTACTTGTCCAACCATCGGTAGTTCTATTTGTTTGTGAAGTGTTTTGAATGTTATCAACGACATACCGGATTGTCCCGAATCCTGCATACGCGTAAGGATACCATTGTTCAAAATCTATCGGATGGACAAGAAGCCGTGCATTAATCGGCATAAGAAGTGTGCTATAATCAATTCCGGACATTCTGCCAATGCCTCCGCCAAGTTCGATATGAAATTGTTCTGATAATCCGTAGCGAACAAATGCCCGCCCCTGAAAACGTAATTCGTCTTCGAGTTCAGTTGTTAAACCGTACGTCCCGCCGTAATCAAGTCCGGCGCTCAATCCCATTTTTTCGATTTGAGCGACGAGCGGTGTAATTGTAAGGAAAAAAAATATTGAAAGAAACGTAAATGATTTAAACATGGTCAAATTACCTTTGTAAGTGTTTGGTGATAGAAAAGTGATAATCGCATTACCTGTGAAAATAATCAAAAATGAAAGTTTTTTGAACATTAGCTTTGAAAAACTTGCATAATTTACAACTCCAAATCTAAATAAAGAAATATCTAGCCCTTCAAGAAAAATAAATTGTTCCGGGCTGAACAGAGAGTTGTGAAGAATAGATGAATACAGCGGTATGATTGAAAACCCCACACAGAGAGCCTTCGGCTGGTACGAAGGCTCTCTATGATTCTCAAGCACCAATCCACACAGTTGGTGCATGAGATCCCCAATACTTTATTTGTTAAGCAACTTCAGGAAGAGCGTAGATTTTCGGACCCATCACTTTGTTGTTGACTGATTCTGCATCAAAGCGATTGAGTTTATGTATGACTTGTGTGACGCGTTCCATACTGGTAAGTATGCGTTGAGTCAAATCCTTATAATCATCCGTTCGTAGAGGATGCGACGAGTTTATGATATCAGAACAAAGTTTGATAATTGCCAACGGATTATTCAACTCGTGGTCAATTGTATGGATGATAGTTTGAATTGCATCAAGTCGTTGTGCGCTGATTTCCAGTTCCGAATTTTTCGAGCGAAACTCTTTTTTCTGAGAAACCGAGACAATGGTTTTTTCCAACATGTACGGGGAGAGTAAATCCGATTTAGAGATATAATCATCCGCGCCTGCTTTCAACAAATCAACAGCAATTTTGTATTCCTTGTTTTCTGAAATACAAATGATACCGGCATTTATTTTTTTTCTGTCCAATTGCTTGAGAAACATTTCTCCGTTCATTCCGGGGAGAAAATAATCGAGCAGAATAAGGTCAAAACTATGTTCTTCAAGCAGAGCAAGTCCCGCTTCCGCTGAGGCGGCAAACATAATTTCGAAACGAAACCGTTCGGAGTTTCGAAGTTGAAATTCTAAGAACCGTCGAAAAGTTGGTTCATCTTCAACTATGAGGACTGTATATGATGATAATGGCATGTATTTACTTTGTATTTTGTGAAAACATTGCATTGAGTAAATTTACAACTTCAATGCCAGGGATAATCTTTGAAAACGTTTTATTTTAGGTGATTTGAATAATCACCTTGTATCAATCTGAGATGTCCGCTCAAAGTGAGACTCTTTCTTGCATATTGTCACAATGTTCTGCATATTCTCAGCGTCAACATGAATAAGAGATTAGTCTATATAGTTGAAGATGACCCGACGCTTCGGCGATTGTTAGAAAGAGTGGTAACAGAAAATTGGGGATTCGAAGCACAAACATATCCTGATGGAATTACTTTTTTAGAAAACCTTCATGAAATGCCGGACATTGTTTTGTTAGATATTATGATGCCAGGAAAAAGCGGGGTCGAAGTTCTTGCTGAGGTGAAAGTGTTATATCCTGAACTTCCCATCATCATGATTTCTGCGCAAGAGAATGTTGGTGTTGCGCTTGAAACGTTAAAGCGCGGTGCCAGCGATTATATTTGCAAACCGATTGACATGCCTCGTCTTGAAGCATCAATTAACAACGCTATTCAAACGCACGACCTGACGCGTGAAGTTTCCCGCCTTCGTCAAACCATCGAAAAGGTTTTACACTTTGATAACATCATTTCCAGCGATGGAAAGATGCAAGACGTTTTTCGGTTTGTTCACAAAGTAAAAGACACCACCGTTTCCGTACTCATACAGGGAGAAAGCGGAACAGGGAAAGAACTTATCGCACGAGCAATTCATTTCAACGGCAACAGAAAAGATAAACCATTCGTTGTTGTCAACTGCGCTTCCATTCCGAAAGATTTATTGGAAAGCGAATTGTTTGGTCATGAACGAGGAGCATTCACCGGAGCGGTAAACAGAAAACTCGGAAAGTTCGAATTAGCGGACAATGGCACTCTCTTTCTTGATGAGATTGGTGAACTTGATATGACTTTGCAGGCAAAGTTATTACGCGTTCTTCAAACAAAAGAATTTGAACGCGTTGGCGGTACGGCGGTTCTGAAATCTGATGTACGTGTCATTTCTGCAACGAATAAGGATTTACACGAAGCAGTACAGAAAAAAGAATTCCGGGAAGATTTGTATTTCCGTCTGGCTTCATTTCCGATATTTCTACCCGCCTTGAGAGAACGACGCTCCGACATTTTAGTTCTTGCAGAACATTTTCTGAAACGCGCAGTGAAAGAACATGGAAAGAATGAACTGACCTTTTCGAGAGATGCGTTGAAATTGCTCTATGATTATCCTTGGCCCGGAAACGTCCGCGAACTGGAACATGCAATCGAACGCGCTGTCATTCTTGCAGATAATGATTACATTTCGGAAAAAGAATTACCAATGGCGGTTCAGGCACTTGCACAGGATGATTATCAACATTCCGGCAGCGGTATGTTATTCGGCGACGGAAAGATGATCGTTCCGTTCGAAAAAATCAAAGAAGAAGCAATACGACACGCATTGAAAATTACCGACGGAAACCTTGTCGAAGCGTCTCGCAAGTTAAAATTAGGGCGCGCTACACTCTATCGTTTAGTGAAGCGTTACAATATCGAAACGTAAACAAACAACTACACCGGAGAGACAGATTCTTCCGAAAGACGAATCTTCTGCAGTTCTTTGCACGAAACATCAAACGTCGTTACCAGTTCACTCAGCCGGAATTCGATTTTCTCCCATTCGTTTGAAGTGAGAAGGTCTTCGATTTCCCTGCATATTTTTCCCACTTGCAACGCACCTAAATTCTGACTGCTTCCTTTCAATGTATGCACTGCATGCTTGAGTGATTTTACATCTCTTGTTTCAAATGCATGTTGCGCATCCGTAATTCTCGCCGGTGAGTGTTCTAAAAATAATTCTATAAGTTCGATGAGTAACGATGGCTTTCCGGAAGGTTGCATCGAACGAAACATCGCTAATGTGTTGGGGTCTATCATACGTTGTGGTAATTTCGGTGTGGTTGTTTTCTGAATTTGTTTTTTCTCGACTAGAACATTTCCCCATTTTTCCAACGAATGTTGTATTGCCTCCAGGCGTATGGGTTTGGTAAGAAAATCATCCATTCCTGCGGCAAGACATTTTTCGCGGTCGCTTACTGTCGCGTATGCAGTGACCGCGATAATTTTCGGACATTTCTCTTTCGGAAGAATTGCATGAATGGCACGCGTCGTTTCAAATCCGTTCATCTCCGGCATTTCAACATCCATGAAAATGATATCGTACGATTTTTCTTTCATGCGCGATAGCACTTCCGTGCCTGTTGCGGCAATATCGGTGGTAAAGCCGAGCGTTCCGAGCAAGTGCTGAGTAACTTTTTGATTAACAGGACTATCTTCTGCAATGAGAATATTCAGGGAATAGGTAGTTCCAATCTTTGGTATTGATACCGTCGGCTCCTTCTTCAACGTCTCGGAATCTTTTCCGCTAAGAACGGTCAGTAATGTTTCAAAAAAATGAGACTGCTTCACCGGCTTGGAAATAATTCCTGACAGTGTTCCGGAAAAAGTAAGTAATCTTTCTTTTTCCTGGATGTTCGCACCTATTGCAATGATCGGGAGAGTTATTTTTTCATACGTTTTTCTGATTTCATCAATGAGTGAAATTCCTGCATCGGTACGGACATTTGTGTTGACTATAGCAAGAGCGATTTTCATGTGGTGATTCAGAATTTCCAATGCTTCACTCGCAGTAGCAACTGATTTTGGAATCAAACCCCACTGCTTGCATAACGAGTCCAGCATCAATCGGCTTGTCGTGGATTCATCAACCAATAAAATTTTCTTATGGAGAAACTCCGGCAAATTTCTTTTCATGTATGGCTTTTCCCGAACAGAATCTTTCGGAACTTCTTTGACTGTTATGCTAAAGGTAAATGTTGAACCTTGACCGACTATACTTTGCACCGATGTCGTCCCTCCCATCACCTGCACAAGACGTGAACAAATTGCCAGCCCGAGTCCTGTACCACTGTACCGTCGTGTCGCGGAAGAATCCACTTGCGTGAACGGCTGGAACAGCAAGGCAATTTTCTCTTCGGGAATTCCAATACCGGTATCATTGACATCAAACTGAATTTGAGTGTGAGACTCCGAATAAGATTTAACTTTGATTAACACCGTAATCTCACCTTCGTTCGTAAACTTGATTGCGTTGTTGACAAGGTTAATAAGAATCTGACGGAGACGATGTCTGTCGGAAAGAATAAATTGCGGAACATTGTTCTGCGTCAGATAGGAAAGTTCAATATCCTTTTCGCTTGCCTTGGTGGTGAGTAAATCAAACACTTCCTCAATACATGCCTTCAACTCGAACGGCTCTTCGTGTAAATCAATCTTCCCTGACTCAATTTTTGAAAAATCCAAAATATCGTTGATAACGGTAAGCAGTGCATCGCCGCTCACACGAATTGTGTCAACAAATTCACGCTGTAGTTCGTTGAGTGAACTTTGCATCAGCAGGTCGGTCATCCCGATAACGCCATTCATCGGAGTCCGTATTTCATGACTCATCGTGGCGAGAAATTCTGATTTTGCTCTCGTGGCGGATTCGGCATGTTCCTTTGCTTTTACTAATTCTGTTTGATATTGTTTTCTGACGGAAATCTGATTTTCCAATTCGAGATTAGTTGTTTCCAACTCAGCAGTCCGTTGACGTACTCGTTGCTCCAGACTTTCATTGATACGCTTGATTTCCTCTTCTGCCTTTTTTCGTACAACCACTTCCGTCTCTAATGCTGTATTGGTTGATTCCAATTCTTTAGTCTTTTTGAGAATTGAATAGCGCTGTTCACTCAGTTCTACCGACATCGTATTAAATGCCGATGAGAGTTCGCCGATTTCATCCCGTGATGGAATCGGCAACTCTTTTCCGAACGAGCCGGAGGCAATTTCACGCGCAGCGAGAGAAAGTTTCTTGATCGGCAACGTCAACCCGCGGGAAAAGAATAAGCCAACCAACGCGGCGCCAAGCAAGCTGAAACCGACAAACATCATAATTTTTTCTCGCATCGAATTGACGGAGACGAACGCTACCTCAACCGGTTGCTCGACAATAATCCCCATCTGTAAATCAGGCATCGGTGTAAATGACGCGAGCATACGATTATTTTCTTTGCTGATATATTCTTTCGAGAAGGCGACATTCTTCGAAATCATCGTGCCGAGTTCCCGGGTACCGCCGTTCTCAAAGAGTTTCGAATGCGCGATGGAAAATTGTTCCTGAACAAAAAGTGGATTGGCGTGGGCGATGATTTCACCTCGAACGTTGACGATATACACAAGGTCGGGTTGACCTGTAAATCGCCGTCGTGAAATATCAAACACAAGACCGGAAAGTTCTTCGAGCGGAAGATACGTGAGAAGATATCCTTCCAATTGTTCATGGGCGAGTTTATCTTTGGAATTCCACGTTGCAATCAATTCAAGATACACGATGCCATCCTCCTTCGAGAGGAACGTTGCGCCGATTCCCACATCGGTTTTCGGCAGTCGTTCAAATGGAAATTGCCGGGGAACATTTGTCGGCATGTTGTATTGCTGTGGTTTCAATAAATCGAGATATCGCCCCTTCTCATCATAAAACGCGACAAACTGAACGCCGGAAGAAGTTTGAATGATGGATTCCGCCAGTTGTAATTTCTCTGTGCTTTCTTTATACGGGTCTCCCAATAGCCGTGTAATGGAACGAAGCGTCGTCATTCCGTTATTGACGTACCCGTGAACGGAACGAAGCACGTCGTCGGAAATTCCGAGAAAATATTCTTTCGTCAGAATCGTCATCGCTGTTTGATTGATTTCAAGAACAACGAATCCGACGATGACGAGCGGAATAATAGAAACGAGAATTAACGTCAGCGACGTTTTATACGCAAGTTTGAATTTAATCATGGTGTCTGAAGAATTGACAAAAAGTTCTCTCGGTCAACACTTCAATCAATAAATGTAATACTCTAACTGAAGGTCAAACATTCCATGAAAAATATTCGCTGCCGCGGGATCAAATCGTTTGTAATCATTCGTAATCCATCGGTAATGGCCCATAACGCCAAACGCTTTTGAAGGACTGTTCGACCGCAATCCAATACCCAGTCCTGCGACATACGCACCGCCGGAAACGATTTTATAATTGTCGCCGTAGTAATTGGGCCACAGTAACATGCCCGAAGTTACTTCCATGAAGGGAACAATTCCCTTCGGCTCCGTCGGCTCGATTCTTAACAGTAGTTCCGCAAGTCCGAAGCCACGCATTTTTGTTTGCTTGTTGATTTGAAGTGTATCGGTGTTCTTCACAATGAACTCTCCGACTGCAAGATTCATTCCGAAATTACTATTGCTGCTAAAGAGTTGGGGAAGTTTCAGGGAGAACATCGCGCCGACATTGAACGCTTCATATTTATCCGGAACGACGAGCGGAGAAAAACCGAAGGTCACGCCAAAGCGCCGTGTCGGACTATAATTGAGAATTACGGTTTTGCTCTCTTCAAAGCCGATAGAATCACGGGCTTCGATGATAAACGTGTTACGTCCTTCGAGTAACTTTGTCTGCCGGAAAAATTCTCCGGTTGATTGAATAAACAAGCGTTCACCGTTAATCTTCACAATTGTATGCGGGTCGGTTGTCCCGCCGATTAGCGCTTCCGGTTCATCCACATTTGTAACTCCTTCATCGAACGTAAATAGGTTGAGCCGGGCGCGGTCATAATTATATTTTTTAATGGTCAGAGTTCGTATCGCTGTCGGTTTTCCTTCCAAGCCAACCGAATCAATTCCCTGCATGTGCCAGTAATAAACACCACCGTCAAGGTTTACTTTCGACAAAGTTTTTCTTGTCGTCACCGACCAAATAATTGTGTTGAAATTCGTATCTGTGGAAATTTCTAATTTCGCGGAAACCGATTTTGTTTCCCACGCAAACGTTACACCATCTTTACTCCACGGCAAATAGTCCTGGTACGGCGTCAGAATAATCGGAGCGTCGGGAAGACGTCTCGGCGGTTCGGGCGGTAAATCGCGATAGACTTGTGTTCCGAAATTTTCCGGCACTTCGATGGATTGTCCGGCGGCAGTGACTTCAGTTTTTCCTTCAAACACGGAAACAGTCGAACGGTCACTCTTATCAACAGCGAGTTTACTTTTCGACTCAACGTTGAATGACATTTCCGCACTCGGAGTTTTCACCACATATTCCTGTTCTCGTTCGATAGCGCGTAACTTGGCAAGCAAATCGCCTTTCACCAATTCGATATTCCCTTTTTCTTTGATGACCGGTTCTTTGCTCTGCAATCCATAGACAATGACCAAACTGTTCTCTCCTACCTGCAACCGACTGTTATCATTGAATGTTACTTCTGCGCGGGATTCGGTTTTCGTATTGATTTTATGCAACTCATAAATCGGTTCAGAAATAAACGCGTCGCCAAACCCGATATTCCAAGGCGCTTTCGTTTGTACCGCGCCGTTGAAGAAGGAAAGCACCCCCTCTTCATTCGTCGGTTTATTGTTCTCATCAGTAAGCGAACGTTTGGTCAGCGATGTCAGAGGTTTAATTTCTACCCTTCGGTTTTTCGCTCGCCCGGAAGAAGTAGTATTTTCGGCAACCGGTTTACTGCTCCCGTACCCTCGCGCAGAAATATTGGATGGGCGAATTTCAAAATTACTAATGAGAAAATCGCGTACCTTGTTTGCGCGGCGAATTGCCAGTTCCTGATTGTATTCCGGTTTGCCCGTCGAATCACAATGCCCGGAAACTTCGATCTTCAAATCGTTTCGGGTTTGCAGATACGCACCGATATTGTTCAGGGATGCAATCATCGCTTTATCTAATGAATCACTATCGCTCTGAAACGCTTCGGTTCTCAGAACAATTTTATTCCCGGGACTGAGGTCGTACTCCTGTGAAAAAGCATTATGCAGCGCCGCAAGGTAAAGAAAGATGATAAAATATTCTGTATGTCGGAAAATTCTTTTTACTGCGAAAGAAATCATTCAATTGTTCCTTTTCGATTGTTAACGTCGGCGAAAATATAGGTTTATGTTTGATGAATAGCAAGATATTAAGTCTCAAAATCATGAAAAACAACTCAACAATTTCTGACGCACTTTTGTATATTAGAACTATCATAAATACTCTCTTCGATGATGCCTTCACAGAATCATTGAAGTCTTCCCTCACAGAGTTAACCGGAATAAAATCATGAATTTCAATATAAATGAAGCAATAACAATACTACGGAATACACCCAAGGCGCTTTCGCACCTCCTGGAAAGATTTCCGAAAGAATTATTGACGGGAAATGAAGGCGAAAATACGTTCAGTGTATTTGATGTTGTCGGACATCTTGTCCATGGAGAAGATACGGACTGGATTCCTCGCGCAAAAATTATTCTCGCCCAGGAAGAAAACAGAACGTTTGAAACATTTGACAGGTTTGCACAGTTCACCCGTTTCAAGAATGGTACGATTGAAGAATTGCTGGAATTATTCTCATCAAAGAGAGAACAAAATCTCGCTACGCTGAAATCATGGAATCTCACCAGGGAACAATTAGCGTTAACAGGAAATCATCCAGCACTCGGCGAAGTTACACTTCAACAACTCATTGCAACATGGGTCGTCCACGACTTCAGCCATATAAGTCAGATGATGCGAGTGATGGCAAAACAATATTCAGAAGATGTAGGTGCGTGGAAGGAATATTTATCAATCCTTCGAAGTAGGTAACCGTTTTGTTAATATGTGATAAGCAATGCCATGCCTTCTGCAGACAGGTGTGATATTCGCAAATCTCACACCTCATATCTCACTCCTACTTTAAATCATCAATCCGCAATTGGCAATCCGAATCCGAAATTATTTGGGAAGTCCCTTCTTCGTTACCTCCATCATTACTTCACAAAAGCGGTCGAGTTCCTTCAGCGTTGTGTACACGTTCGGTGTGATGCGAAGTCCTTTGAACTCATCATGCATAATGGCAACGGTGAAGATTTTGTGTTTGTCGAACAGGTATGATTGAAGTTTCGGAATATCAACATCCACAAGTTCCACGTTGGCAATTCCGCACGATTGATTCGCTTCCCACGAAGTGTGGAAACGGATGTTCGGTAACTCTTTGAGTTTGTTCATCCAGTAACGGGAAAGATAGCGCAAGCGTTCTTCCTTTCGTTTTGCTCCGATGCCGTTGTGAAAGAGAATTGCTTCGCCGATGGCAAGGCGCGGCGCGGCAGAGTGTGTCCCTATTTCCTCAAACTTACGGATGTCGGTCTTCTGCGTTTTATCCGCAGCCATAAGGGGCCAGATTTTTTCAATTTTCTCACGCTTCACATACAAAAGCCCGGATCCTTTCGGCGCGAAGAGCCATTTGTGAAGACTCGTTCCGTAATAATCACATCCAATATCATTCACTTTGAAATCGAAATGAGCAAAGGAGTGTGCGCCATCCACAATCGTTTCAATTCCTTTTGAGCGGGCGAGTTCGCAGACTTGTTTCACCGGCGTAATCTGTCCGGTGATGTTGATGACGTGCGAAATAAGAATCACTTTCGTTTTGCTCGTGATTCCATTTGCAAACTTCTCTGCAATTTCATCCAGATTTCTCGGCGCAATGGGAACCTGAATGAGTTTCAATTTCAATCCTTCGCGGATTTCGCGCTGACGAAGTGTTGTCAACATGCGTCCATAATCCTGTGTCGTGCTGAGAACCTCATCCCCCGATTTCAAATCCATTCCCATCAACAACGTTTCAAGCGATTCGGAAGCATTGCGTGTAATTGCAATCTCTTCTCTGTCACATCCGAAAATATCGGCTAGCCCCGTACGAATGGTTTCCGATTGTGGTTCAAGGATTTGCCACAATCTATAGGCGGTACAGTCTTCCTGTTCCCAGATGTATCTGATAAGCGATTCGGTAACGATGCGCGGCGAAGGAGAAACTCCCCCGTTGTTAAGATTCGTGATTCCCCGCGAGACCGTAAATGCCTGTTGAATCTCGAACCAAAAATCTTCATCCATCGCGGCTTGCTCGGGAGAAAGATGTTCAACGCGCTTTGTGGCAGCATGAAGTGTATTCAAAAGCGAGGCAACGGTGGTACTTGTCAGCGCGGCTAAGCCGACACCTTTTCCAACCATCGAGAGAAAACTACGGCGAGTGAAATCTTGTTCGTTGTTCATTGGTGATTGTTCCTTGTATAGTATCGTGGACTGAACATACTGATAATTTCTTTCCTTTTCAAGATATGATTGTTTTGTTCTTATGGTACATCATCACCCGGAACGAAATCAACATGATAACTCCTGCCGCAAGTTTGGGGTACGCGAATAACATCAACACACCATGTGCAGTGTTCATCGTTTCATAGTGCAACGGAAGCGCTATGATTATCATTGAAAGAACAAACAAAATCTCTGGGAAGCCAAATTTCACCGGGGTCGTTTTCCCGCGAACAATCCATACGAGTGTACCAATCACCAATGGCAGGAATAAGACGAAATGATGTTCTTCCGCGAAAGGTACCGTCAATACGTTTACCGCCATGATTGCGGAAGCAGTAAGCAACATTTCATACTTTGAATGGTTTACAGTTCGCGCTCTTGTAATAAGAAAGAATAACAAGACGACGAGTGTGAGACTCAATAACTTGATGACGTAACTTGGTAACACGACGAGCGGATGCGGCAACCACATCTCTTCATACGAAAAGAGATGAAGAACAAAACTGCTGATGGTTTGATACGCGGTATGTCCATGCATCGGATGATTTCCGAACTGCGCGACGACATCACGGAAATACGTTCCCCATACTTCAAACGAAAATATCGGGAGTGTTATTAACAATACCGTAAAACACATCCCAATAGTCAGGAACAGGACGTTCCATTGTTTCCGCCACGCAAGCCATAGCAACGGAATCAGTCCGTATCCTTTAAGCATAATCATCAGGCATAATGCAAATGATGGAAGCCACCTACGTTCTTTTTCAAACCATACAGCACCGGACTGAAGAGAAATAACAGAAGAAAATAGAGTTGTCCTTGCGCGATGGCATCGTAGATTGGCCGCCATAAAAATATGACGGACAATAACGTTACGCCGACATCCTCGCGCAGTGAAATATCATACACACGAAAAAGGATGAACATGGAAAGAACAAAAAGGATGAGGGAAATAATGGTCCATGCAATCTTTGCTTCACGGGGAGGAAGCCATGCAACGGAAAGAAATGCAAGCGCGTTCGTCGGCAGGTTGTTCGGCGCGTCAAGAACCTCTTTCATGCCGTATGAATGTATCTTGTTGTTGAACGTCTGATAATTGTACAACAAACGAAAATCTTCCCCCTCAAGAAGCATGCGTGAAGAAGTGTAGTACGCGGCAAACCCGTGAGTTGGTCTTGTCATCCACTTCACAGAATATGCAAGAAACATGCACGCTGTCAGTACAAAGACTGTCCAAAATACTTTTCTGTAATGTTTGTACTTCATCTTTTCGACAGGAAGATACGGACTGATTTTTCTAAATCATATTCTCAATGAATTTCATCTGTTCGTTTGCAAATCCCGCATCAACCTGCTACATTGGAAAGGTTGAACCATGTCGCTTCCTAACTCACTTACCGCTCTTCGGATTCTTCTCACGCCGGTGTTTGTGGCGTTTCTTTTTTCCGAGTCTCCGTTCTTCAAACAACTTTCGTTGGTTGTCTTTATCGTCGCGGCATTAACCGACTATTATGATGGATGGGTCGCCCGAAAGTACGGCGACAGCACCCGATTCGGCAAATACCTCGACCCGCTTGCGGATAAAATCCTCTCTTCTTCCGCACTGTTCTCGTACGTCTATCTCGATTTGGTGAACGGCTGGATGGTGTGGATTATTGTTGTTCGGGATTTTCTCATCACCGGACTCCGCAGTTACGCAGAATACAAAGACCAACCGATTATCACCTCACGTCCGGCGCAGGCAAAAACGTTTGGCGAGTACGTTGTCATCTATTATATACTTATTCTCCATGTTGCACGCTCAGTGCATTTGCTTCAGCCAGACTACGGCATACTCATCGAAACGCTTTTGGATTCCCGCGTACTGTTCGGGATGATGTTGCTGGTAACGCTCATGTCGGTCGGAACCGGAGCGATGTACATTTACGAGTACCGGAAATTCATTCAAGAAATTTATAGAAACACGCTTGGCAAACGAGAAACAACCTAACGCATCTTCAGTTTCTTTCCTGACGCGGTTCATCGCAACAGGTTTTTTTTCTGGCTACTCACCTATTGCCTCCGGAACGGCGGGAAGTTTTGTTGCGCTCCTTCTCTATTTCATTCCCGGATTCGAACAACCACGCACACTCGGAATAATTATCGCGGCGACATGTATTATCGGCACGTATGTTTCATCAATCATGGAGAAAAAGTTCGGCGACGACCCTTCCATCGTTGTGATTGATGAAGTAGTTGGGATGTGGATTTCACTTCTTTTTCTTCCGAAGACAATGCTTATCGCAACGCTTGCATTCTTTCTTTTTCGTGCGCATGATATTGTAAAGATTTCTCCCGCACGACAACTAGAAGCAATCCCCAACGGTTTCGGAATTATGTTGGATGATATTGTTGCCGGTATCTACGCAAATCTCTCCGTCAGAATTGTATTGCTGGCGTTAGAGTTTGTTGGTGTTACTGCTTGATGCTTGATGCTTGATGCTTGATGCTCGATGCTTGATGCTCGATGCTGGAAATTTTCTTTTTACTTTTTACTTTTGATTTTTTACTTGAACTTGAATGAATTGTTCGATTCTCACAATTGGTGATGAACTCCTGATTGGTCAGGTTGTTAACACGAACGCGGCATACATTTCACGTCAGTTGAACACGATTGGAATTGATGTCGTGAGAATGGTGACCATCGGCGATGAAGAACAAGTGATGCGCTCTGCGATTCAGGAAAGTTTTGCTCGGGTTGATTTGACTATTGTAACCGGCGGACTCGGACCGACACATGATGACATCACGAAGAAAGTGTTGTGTAATTTTTTTCAAACGGAATTGGTTCGCTCGGAAGAAGTTATCGAAGACATCAATCATTTGTTGCAACGACGGAATCTTGTTTGGTCTGCGGCGACGGAAACTCAGGCGTTGGTTCCGAAATCGGCACAAATCATTCGAAACAACAACGGAACAGCGCCGGGATTATTCTTCGAGCAAAACGAACATTATTTAATTGCCATGCCCGGCGTTCCGTTCGAGATGGAAGCGATGATGCAGGATTTTGTCGTGCCGTTATTTAAATCGAAAAGCAAGAAGTTCATTCTTCATCGAACATTGAACACGACAGGCATCGGCGAAGCAGTTCTATTTGAGAAACTTGGAAACCTGAAGGAACTTCTTGACAATGTGAAGTTGGCGTTTCTCCCATCACCGAGCGGAACACGATTACGTCTGTCAATCATCGAAACAACACAAGAATCTGCCGAGCGGCAAATCAAACAAGCAGAAGAAAACATTCGTGCAAAAACAGACGAGTACATCTATGGAGTCGAGAATGAAACGATGGCTGATGCAATCGGAACATTGTTGAAAGAAAAACAGTTGACAATTTCTACTGCAGAATCCTGTACAGGCGGATATATCGCAAATCAAATTACGAATGTTTCCGGCAGTTCAGAATATTTCGAGCGAGGCATTATAACATACAGCAATCGTTCGAAGATGGAACTGCTTGACGTTCCCAAAGAAATGCTCGAACAACATGGCTCAGTAAGCAAGGAAGTTGCCGAAGCGATGGCGTCGGGTGTTCGCACGAAAACCGGAACCGACATCGGCATTTCCACCACCGGAATTGCAGGACCAACCGGCGGAACACCGGAAAAACCTTTGGGATTGGTGTTCATCGGTTACTCAGATAAGAAAATGACACTTGCTTTGAAATTCCATTTTGGAGATAACCGTTTGCGATTCAAAGAACGCACCGCACAAGCCGCACTGAATCTCCTGAGAAAAAAATTATTACAACACGACTGACAATGAATACGATTCGCACATTCATCGCCGTTGATACGCCGGAAGAATTCAAATCGGAAATCAGCAACGTACAGGATGTTCTCAAAGTTGTTGACTCGGAAGTCCGGTGGGAAAAGGAAAAGAAATTCCACATCACGCTCAAATTTCTTGGCGACGTCAAAGAACGAATAATGCCCGGACTCCTTTCTCACATTGAAACTGTCCTCCGTGATTTCTCTTCGTTCGAGTTGACCTACGGCACGTTCGGCTGTTTCCCGAACATGAAGTTCCCGAAAATCATTTGGGTCGGAGCGCATAATGCAGACGGCAAGTTATTGGAAATTCAAACAACGATTGAAGACGAGTTGATTTCTTTCGGCTTCAAAAAGGAGAAAAATCCCTTTACTCCCCATATTACCATCGGCAGAGTAAAAGGGCAAAAGAACATACGGGACTTGGTTTCCATAATGGAAAAACTTACCTTTACACCAAGAACTTTTCACATCAATGAGATTGTTGTGATGAAAAGCGTTCTTCAACCATCAGGTTCCGAATATGAAATCATACAAACAATTCAATTACAACAATAGGGAAATAATATTATGACAAACCGGGACAAACCTTCATCAAACAAGACTATTATGCTTGTTGATGACGAAAAACCATGGCTCGATATTATGTCGCACGTCCTGAAAGAAAAATCGTTCAGAGTAATGGCGGCAGAAAGCGGAGTCGAAGCCTTAAAAATGTTACAGCGTAAAACTCCTGACTTGATTCTCAGCGACGTCAGGATGCCGGTGATGAACGGATTTGATTTGTACCAACAAGTCCGCTCGGAGACGAAGAATAAAAACATTCCGTACGTGTTCATGTCTTCGATTGATGATTACGATGCGATGCACGTTGCGAAAGAACTTGGCGCTGATGGCTACGTCACCAAGCCGTACGATATTGACGATGCGAAAACAACCATCAACCAATTATTAACACAATTTATCAAACCAACAATATAATAAAACAGAGTACAGAACAATGGAAGAAACGAATAAAGAATCGCGCGCACAGGCGCTACGGCTTGCCGTCGAACAAATTGAAAAGCAACACGGCAAAGGCGCCGTGATGACGCTCGGAGATGGACCGATTGCAAAAATTGATTGCATCTCTACCGGTTCGATTTCACTCGATAACGCAATCGGTATCGGTGGAATTCCCCGCGGGCGTGTTGTCGAAATCTTTGGTCCCGAATCATCCGGTAAAACAACAATCTGTTTACACGTCATAGCAGAAGCACAGAAGCGCGAAGGACTGGCCGCCTTTATTGATGCTGAACATGCGCTCGATATCAACTACGCGAAAAAACTTGGCGTGGATGTAAACAATCTCCTTCTCTCGCAACCGGAGTTCGGCGAACAGGCGCTGGAGATTGTTGAAACGCTCGTTCGGAGCGGCGCGCTTGATGTGATTGTGATTGACTCTGTTGCCGCTCTTACTCCCCGTGCAGAAATCGAAGGTGAAATGGGCGACCCTTCTATGGGTGTTCAGGCGCGTTTGATGTCGCAGGCGTTGCGGAAACTGACATCTGCGATCAGCAAATCGAAAACAACCGTCATGTTTACAAATCAACTCAGGCAAAAAATCGGAATCATGTTCGGCAATCCTGAAACGACGACTGGTGGAAACGCTCTCAAGTTTTACGCATCCCTCCGTCTTGATGTCCGGAGAATTGAAACATTAAAAGACGGAACAAGTGCGTACGGTAATCGCGTGAAAGTAAAATGCGTCAAGAACAAAGTCGCTCCGCCGTTCAAAGAAGCCGAGTTCGACATTCTCTATAATGAAGGAATTTCCAAGTTAGGGGATTTGATTGATATTTCCATCCAACAAAATATTATCGCCAAGAGCGGTTCTTGGTTTGCCTACGGTGCAGAGCGCATCGGGCAGGGACGCGATAATGTAAAAAAATACCTGACAGAAAATGTGGCAATGGCAAAGGAAATCGAAATGTTAGTCAGGAAAAAATTAGGACTCGTCCCAGACAATGGCGAGGAAAAACCGACGCCTCAATCCACGCCGAAAAAAGGAAAATCATAACACAACGCGCGTTGTATGATTCTTTCAAAAATTGAGCGGCTCAGAAACAATCGCTGTTACAATCTGTATGTTGACGGAAAGCCGTTGCTTCGTGTTCATGAAGAAGTACTTGTTAAATTCGGATTGAGAACAGGTGATAAACTTGGTCAGGAAACACTCGATACACTGAAGACTTCGGAAGAGTTTGTTGTTGCGAGAGAAAAAGCGCTCGGATTGTTGAGTCGCCGTGTTCGAAGCGAAAAGGAACTTCGCGATTCACTCCGCAACAAAGAGTTTCATCCGCACACCATCAACATGGTGGTAACACATCTGAACGAGATGGGAATTCTCGACGACAAAAATTTTGCGCGGCTTTACACCAATCATATCCTCTCCCGAAAACCTGCAGGCAAAGCATTGCTTCAGCGGGAACTCCGGATAAAAGGAATCAGTTCGTCACTCATCAAAGAAGTGTTACAGGAAACGCTTCTGGAAAACAATGAAGAAGAACTTGCCTGTAACGCCGCGCTGAAAGTGATGAAACGATTGCGCGGTTCTTCAAAAGTGAAGGATACGAAAAAGCAACAACAAAAAATTGTTGCTCACCTTTCGAGCAGGGGATTCTCTTTCTCTACGATTCAGTCGGCTCTGAGAAAAATCTCCTCGAACAATACATCGTTCACTCAACTGGAGTTGGAGTAAATGACCCGCGTTGTCTTTGATATTGAAACGATTGCTTTACCATTCGATAGTTTCGATGCGGTTCAACAGGAATATCTCGTGAAGAATTCGACGAACGATGAGGAACGTGAAGCGGAAATTGAAAAACTCAGCATCTATCCGTTGACAGCGCAGGTACTTGCCATCGGCATGTTGAACCCTGATACGAAAGCAGGAAAAGTTTTTTATCAAGCGAACGAGAAAGAACAATTTTTATCCGAAGACGGTAAAATCGAATATGTCTCCGGCGATGAGCGGGAAATACTGAGTTCGTTTTGGGAAACGATTGCCAAGTACGACCAGTTCATCACGTTCAACGGGCGAAGTTTCGATTGTCCGTTCATCATGCTACGAACAGGAATTCTCGGCATCGCACCGACGCGCAATCTCAATCCGTACCGTTACGATACGAAAATCCACTGTGACCTGCTCGAACAATTAACCTTCTACAACGCAACGAGGAAATTCAATCTCGATTTTTATTGCAAGTCGTTTGGCATTAAAAGTCCCAAGAGCGAAGGATTTTCCGGCGGAGATGTGGGGAAGTTGTTTCAGGAAGGACGCTACCGGGAGATTGCTTTGTATTGTGCCGGCGATGTTCAGGCGACAGCCGAGTTGTTCCACCGCTGGAACGAATTTCTCAACGTCTAAGAGTATCTTTTCTTTTGTTCATGTCCGATAATACTCTCCACCTTGATGAAGTGGGGTTCACCGTCATTGATGTTGAAACAACGGGACTATCTCCCGAAAAAGGTGACAGAGTTTGTGAAATCGGCGCGGTAAAAGTTCGGGGCGGCGCAATCATCGAATCATTTGATACCATCATCAACCCGCAACGACGTATTTCCCCGGGGGCATTTTCTGTCAACCAAATCACTCCCGAAATGCTCGTCACCGCGCCATACTTTGAAGACATTGCAGAAAAATTATCTTCAATGCTTGAACATTCAATTATCAGCGGCTTTAACGTCAAGTTCGATGTGTCGTTCATCAGGAATGAATTTCGTCTTATCGGTATGCCGCAATTTGAAAATCCCATCGTTGATGTGCTTGCACTTGCACGGCAATTACTTCCCGGCATCGGGAAATACCCGCAGGAAAATGTAGCGCGGGTTGTAGGAATTCCCTTCCCCGTCAAGCATCGTGCTCTCGAAGATACGTTCGTAACAGCACAACTACTGATGTTTTTTATTAGAATCCTGAAAGCACACGACCTGACACAGGTTTCTGATTTACAGCGGGTCGGTTTAAAGAAAGTTCTGCAATTTCGAAGACGGAGCGTTGCAGAAGAAGCAATCACATCAAAAACGAAACTGTGGATTCAATATCTTTCTTCATACGGTAATCAGATTTCTGAACGGGTTGTTGAACCAAGAGAAATCGTCGAAGTGAAAGAGAACCGTTCACATTCGCCGTACCTACTTGCGTACTGTTTCGCTTCTGCAGGTGAACGGACGTTTCGATTTGATAAAATTCTTGATGCAAAAATAATTGAGTGATATATTTTATGAACTGCTGTCAAACACAATCACTTTCGGGTACAGATAAATTTTTCACCAAACAATCCGACCGCTATCTCAAACAATTCAGAAAGAAAGGATTGGCTAAAGAGCAACGGATGTTGCTTGAGGGAATTTCCTCACTCGGACTTGAAGGGAAATCCATTCTCGAAATCGGTTGCGGAGTTGGTGGACTGCATCTCACGATGCTAAAACAAGACGCGTCGTTTGCAACAGGTATTGATATTTCTGAAGGAATGTTGAACGGAGCAAAACGACTTTGCCACGAACTTGGTTTGGAACAGAAAGCAACGTATCTCCGCGGAGACTTTGTTCAAAGAAATGCCATGGTACCTCAAGCCGATATCGTTGTGCTTGATAAAGTTGTCTGCTGTTACGAAAACATATCAGACTTGCTGAAGAAATCAACCGATAAATCGAAGCAAGTGTACGCCTTCACGTATCCGAATCCAAACATAGTTGTACACATAAGTTTCAAAGGATTGATTTTGCTCGGAACATTATTCAAGTGGGTGTTCCGCCCTTATTGGCACGATTGGGAAGAAATCATTCGTGAAGTAGAAAAACAAGGATTCAAACAAACGTATAAGAACAGCACGCTGATGTGGCAGGTGAGAGTATTTGAGCGATGAATGTGCCACGGACTTTTTCTTTTATCGGAATACTGTACATGAAATTTCAAACAACATTTCAGGAGAAGTGCGTGGCACTTAATCAAACATGACAATACGAACCGCACAACAAAAAGATTTACCCGAAATCCAATCTCTCCTTCAACAAGTGAGTCTGCCGATTGAAGGCGTCTCAGAACATGTTCATCATTTTCTTGTTGCTCAAGTTGATAACAAAATTATTGGCACTATTGGTTTAGAACTCTACCCGCCAGCCGGACTCATTCGTTCTGCCGCCGTTCTCCCGGAATTTCAAAAGTCAAGAATCAGAACAAAGCTATCTAACACACTCATCAGTATTGCCAAAGAAAAACAACTCACCGAATTATATCTCTTTACCAACACTGCTGAATCATACTTTGCACGAAAAGGATTTACAAAAATTAACAGGGAGGATGTGAACGGTGAGATAACTTCTTCAGCAGAATTTCGGATGAACTGTTGTGCGTCGGCGGTTTGTATGAAGTTAAGATTGTAAAATCAAATCTTTTTCGTTCTCGTTCCCACGCTCCAGCGTGGGAATGCAAGGGAGATGCGCTCTGCGCTAACAAAAACTCATCGTCACCACTCCATTTCGATTTCCATCAGAACTGGCAACACTGTATAATTTCTCGCACTTGAATAGCGCCAATGTGTTTGCTCATCTTCGA
>JACPVN010000049.1 GCA_016191715.1 Ignavibacteriota bacterium
GCAACACCGCCGAAACTTGCTCCGTAGCCAATCGAAGTCGGAACGGCGATGACCGGAACATCAACCAAGCCGCCGACAACACTTGGCAGTGCGCCTTCCATTCCTGCAACAACAATGATAACATTTGCCTTCATGAGTTTATCACTCTGCGAAAGTAAACGATGAATTCCCGCAACTCCGACATCATACAGTTTTTCAATAGGATTGCTCATCATGTGTGCGGTGATAGCCGCTTCTTCAGCAACAGGAATATCGGACGTACCGGCTGAGATAACTAAGATTGTTCCGCGATTCTTTTCAGTTGCTTTCGGTTCGTTTGCAGTGATGATTCTCGCAAACTGATGGTAGTGCGCGTTCTTAATTTTCCTTTTGACTGCTTTGAAATGTTCAACTGAAGCACGGGTTGCAAGCAACGGTTGCTTATGGTTATAAATCCGTACGGCAATCTCTGCAACTTGCTGAGGAGTTTTTCCTTCACACAAAATCACTTCAGGGAACCCCTGACGCAAACGACGGTGGTGGTCAACCGTAGCGTAGCCGAGCGATTCAAACCGGAGTGTGGAAATCTTCTCAATAAATTGCTGTTCGCTCAGTTTTCCGCTTTTATATTTCTGAAGGAGTTGTTTGAGTTCGGGTTTGGTCATAACAAGTCGGGCAAAATATACTTGATTTTGGAGGGAGAAACAAAGAAAGCCCAAAGTGAATTAATAGCAAAATAATGTGGTAGAATTTATCTATAAAAATTTTCTTTTCTGCAACTGATTCACTATTTTTTCATGCAATGAATAACAAAACCATAAATATTGACTCTGAAATTCTTGGTGGAACATCCGTCTTCAACGGAACACGGGTTCCAATCAAAAACCTGTTCGATTATCTTGAAGGTGGAGAAACGGTAGAATCGTTCTTAGATGATTTTGACGGAGTTTCAAAAGAACAGGTCAACAAGGTTATGGAAATATCAAATCAAAGGAACAAAACACTATGAAAGTATTATTAGACATTCGAGACAGTAAAGCAGATTTTGTGTTGGAACTTCTTCACAATTTTTCTTTTATAAAAACAAAAGAGATTACTCCTCAAAAAGCGTTGTTGATTGAAGAGATAAAAGAGGCGGTGGAGGAAATGAGACAAATAAAAGCGGGAAAGAAAAAAGCGCGAAATGCAATGGACTTTGTCAATGAACTATAACGTCAAATCTATTGATGTCTTTGAGAGACAAGCAGAGCGTTTGAAGAAGAAATACGCTTCACTGAAAGGAGAATTGACAGACCTTATCTTGTCTCTACAACAAAATCCGAGACAAGGAATTTATATTGGAGACAATTGTTACAAAATACGATTAGCAATTGCATCGAAGGGAAAAGGAAAGTCTGGCGGTGCAAGAATGATTACTCATGTCCTTATTGAAAAAGAAAATGTGTACTTACTCACAATTTTCGATAAATCGGAAAAAGAGAACATGACAGAACGAGAACTACGTGAACTAATAAAACGGATATAAAGACAATATGGATGGATTAATTTTCGTTTCAAGTATTATTACAGTGTTTGGTGCGGCTTCTGTACTTTATTTTCATTTCTATTTCAAGAAGCATCCCCGTGATGTGCAGAAGAAAGTTTGATATTGTAATAGTCCGACTCACGTTCCTTTCAATAGTAGTTGTAATTGGTTTGTGGAGTCAGGTATTTCGACCTGACTTCCTCGTAAGCACAAAAACCGTCAGGACGAACTATCTACGCTTCGTAGAAAAGTCCTGACGGCACAGGCAGGCGCAAGGTTTCTTTGGCAAAGTCTCCCCGTTTTCGTATTTTTGACCTGCTGTTATTGCAATAATTAGTTATTTCAGGGCTTCTTGCCATACATCATCAGCGTATTTCTCGGTTATCTTCTCGGCTCGTTTCCTACAGCTTACCTTTTCGTTAAGCAGGCAACACGGCTTGATATACGTGAGAGTGGAAGCAGGAACGTCGGCGCGATGAATGCGTTTGAAGTTTCAAACTCTAAACTTACCGGAACGCTTGTTATGCTCGTTGATATTATGAAGGGGACACTTGCGGTTATTCTCAGCGCGCAGTTATTCGGTTGGCAAAACGGAATAGCAATCGGACTTGCGGGCGTTACCGCAATCATCGGTCATAATTATCCCGTGTGGTTAAAGTTCAAAGGAGGGCGAGGACTTTCAACAACGGCGGGCGTGATGTTGGTCTTCAGTTGGTTGTTTGTTGTTATCTGGTGTACCGTGTTTGCTATCGGTTATAAATTGTTTGATGATATTCATAAAGCGAATATCTTCGCATCAGTCATCAGTCCGTTGGGAATGTTTCTACTTCCCGAACGATTCCTGATTACTACTCTGCTTTCGGGTGTAACTTATGAAGTTGCATTAATTGTTTCAGTCGTTACTTGTGTGTTGATTTTGATTCGACATATTGAGCAAATCAAATTGCTATTACATTCAGTTTAATTTTTGTAGGTCGAATTTTAATTCGACCATTAACTAAGGCGAATAGTCTGCGACCCAAAGAGAAATTCACCTGCATTTTTTATCAATCATAAATGTTCATGAATAAATTACCCATAAACGAATTACCGGAACTTGCACGGCAACTTCGCCGCGACGTCATCAAGATGCTTATGATTTCCAAGTCGGGACACTCAGGTGGTCCGCTTGGTTTGGCAGATATTTTTGCATCGCTCTATTTTCATTTGATGAAGATTGACCCGACTAAACCGACTATGGAAGAACGGGATTTCTTCTTTCTTTCTGCCGGACATCTTGCACCGATTTGGTACGCGACGCTCGCGCGAAGAGGTTATCTGCCAATTAGTGAACTCACAACACTAAGAAAAATCAATGGACGATTACAAGGACATCCGGCTCCGGCAAAAACTCATGGTCTTCCGGGTATCGAGATTGCATCCGGCGCACTCGGTCAAGGGTTATCTATCGGAGTTGGCTGTGCGCTTGGGTTACGTCTTGATAAGAAACCGAATCATGTCTATGTATTGTGCGGAGACGGTGAACTGAACGAAGGACAAATCTGGGAAGCGATGATGACAGCGGGACATCATAAGGTTGACAACTTAATTTGTATCGTTGACAGAAATTTCTGTCAAATTGACAATCGAACAGAAAAAGTGATGGAACTCGAACCGCTTGCTGATAAATGGAAAGCGTTCAACTGGCATGTGCTTGAGTGTAATGGTAACGATATTGAACAGTTCATCAACACAGTCAATCAGGCAAAGGAACTGAGAGGAAAACCGAAAGTCATTCTCGCTCAAACATTCATGGGGAAAGGTGTTTCGTTCATGGAAGATGATTACAAATGGCACGGAGTTCCGCCAAGTGAAGAGCAAGGGAAGCAAGCGCTCGGTGAAATTGCACCAACGAAATATGGAGACTTTGTGGAGTTTGAGTGGGAGAAAGTTCTCGTTGCTTAGATATGCGATGTGAGATGTGAGATATGAAAAACATCTTTCATCTAACGAATTTTTAATATGAGATCTGAAGTTACGCAAGAATGAAAAATCAATGTAATAACCCCACGATTTATCGTGGGGGAAAAAGAATCTCCGCACCCAAAGTGGCTTTAGCCACTGAAATCAGGGCTGAAGCCCAAGTTTTCTTGAGCGTTTGTTTCCCCATCCTAAAGGATGGGGTTATTGCACAGATAGTTTTTCGCAGTTGCGTAACTTCAGATGAGATTTAGAATTGAACCACACACGCTAGAGCAGATGGTAAAGCGTGGAACAAACCAAGATGAAATTATTCAGGTAATGAACACGGAAAAAGTAGAACATGTAAAACAAGGACGACTCAAGAAATCGAAAGTATTTCCGTTTAATAATTTTTGGTGCGATAAATATTACTTACAAAAGAAAGTTGAAGTTATTTATACAGTCGAACAAGATGAAGCAGTAACAGTTACAGTTTCAGTAGTGTCCAACAGTTGAAAAACAAAAAGGGTATAAGTTCATAGAGTAAAGCATGTTACAGGGAAAATCAGTTGTTTTCGATTTGAAATTAGTTTTGAGAAATTCTGGTTCTTTGATGTATTCACCAACTAAAGGACC
>JACPVN010000505.1 GCA_016191715.1 Ignavibacteriota bacterium
AACACTGGAATTAAAAGAGAACACAATGCCTGAAATTGCTGAAGAACTAAAACTGACATACACTGATATTCTCTCGCTCGGAGAATCAAATCAGCGTATGGAATTATTTGATGGAGACTTTGTTATGTCGGCGATGCCAAACTTCATTCATCAGTGCATAGCGACACAAATATCTTTCGCGTTGACAAGCTATGTTAAGGAAAGGAAACTTGGTTATGTATTGGGTTCTCCGGTAGATGTTCTACTCACAAAGCACACTGTATTACAACCTGATGTAAGTTTTCTTTCCCATGAGCGGTCATACATCAATGATGGTAAGAAATTTAATGGCGCACCGGATTTAGTGGTTGAGATTCTATCGGAATCAATTGAGGAACGGTACAGAACATGTAAGTTTGATGAGTATGCTCGTTGCGGAGCGAAAGAATATTGGTTAGGCTCCCCTGATGATGAAGAAATCGAAGTGTATCAAAACTCGGAAAAGGGATTTCAGTTAGTGAAGATATTTCAAAAGACAGAGAGGATGAACACGCCCTTGTTTCCTGATGCTGAATTTGATTTACATGAAGTGTTTTTACGTAATTGATAAATTCACAAGTTAATTAACAATGATGTAAAACCTATAATGAAAGTAAACACGTGTTAATGTGTTGTTACAGTAGTTGTGAGCGATGCCCATTATAATGAGGAGAAAAATTGAATCCATTTGATTCAGAAACCATTAGATTGGTTTTCATCTTCTTCGTTCCCGGGTTTATATCAATGAAGATCTATGATCTGTTAGTTCCGTCTGAGCGTCGGGATTTTTCCAAAGATTTGTTGGAAGCACTAAGCTATAGTTGCGTTAATTTTGCAATACTCTATTGGCCGATTGTGGCTATTCACTCCAATGAATTTCAAACTGATCATCTTATTATCTATTATTTCTTGTCAATTCTCATATTACTTGTTGCGCCTATCTTTTGGCCGATCTTGGTTTACAAGTTTATGAAGACTGGTTTTTTCCGTAGGAGGCTTGTCGATCCAATACTAAAACCCTGGGATCGATTGTTTGGACAACGGAAGGCATACTGGGTGATCATCCATCTTAAGGACGGTAGAAAAATTGGTGGTAAATACGCCAAGCGCTCTTTCAGTTCAACGTATCCTGCCGAGGAACAAATCTACATCGAAGAAGTCTGGGAAATTGACCAAACGTCTGGGAGGTTTATCCAGCCACTTACCAATTCGGACGGTTTGATAATTTCAAAAGATAACTTCCACCTAATAGAGTTTTTCCATTAATGAAAGGGAAATGAAATGACTGAAGAACAGGACAAACAAAAAAACGATGAGGGTACAAAGAAAATTATTGGCAAGGTTCCTCTTCGTGAGAGTTATTCTCCTGATAAGGATGATCTTGATCCTAAAAAACCACCTCAAGGTTCGGGAGTACCGCCTAAGGATTCTGATGATAAGAAAAGCAAAAAGTAATGGGCACTGAGCACAACAGTAGTGCAACTACACGCCCTTTATTTTAGATCACAGTTGTGGCCGCTTAATGCTTTTGCTAACAGAGAATTTGTCGTTTGATAGTTCACAAAAACCACGTAGTGTATTCATTTTACGTTATGCACCAGCACGCGCTATAAAAGTTACACCAAATTCAAAAATTAGTTATGTGGCAAATTGAACTTACACATCCCGGGTTGAACAAATATCGACTCATCAGAGGAACTGATAAATACGTCGTTGAACAAAAGGCAGTAGCACAGAGAGCAGCTTGGGAGGAGATGTGGAGCAAGAGGGTTGAAAAAGAAGTCCGAGCATTAAGCAAGCAATCAATGCTTGAAGAAGCTCAGTTAAGAACCAAAGAGGCGATTGAGGCAATCGATGAACTTGAGAACATCTTGCATCACACGATGGGCGTTGATGATACCATCAAATGGGAATCACTAAAGGACATATCGATTTTCTCGAAACCTAGACCGCAGCTATCGAACCTAGAACCGCCGCCACCGAAGCGAGAAGAATTTCCATTCGCTCCGAAAGAAACCGAGCCGCAATACAATCCCGATATTGGCTTCCTCGACAAAATAATTACTTCACGTAAAGAGAATAAGATTAAGGCAGCTCAAGAACTATTTGAAACTGACTTTAAACGTTGGGAGAATCGAAAAGAGGAAGTACTGAAAAAGAATGCTGAATCAGAGAAGGAGTACCAGAAAAAACATGAACTTTGGCAAACAGAATTCCTAAGGCAACAGCAATTTTGGCAGGCAGAAGAACAAGCATTCATTATCAAACAGAGAGAAACGAACGAAGCAATCGATAAAAGGAGAGAACAATATCTCAACAAAAACCCAGATGCAATTTTAGACTATTGCGAACTTGTTCTTTCCAATTCACAGTATCCAGACTATTTCCCTAAAGAGTTTGATTTAGACTATAACCCTAAAACCAAGATTATCATAGTCGAATATTCTTTGCCCTCGATGGACGTCATGCCAACACTCAAAGAGGTCAAGTATGTCCAGTCCAGAGACGAACTTGTCGAGAGTTATCTTTCTGAATCAACCGTTAATAAATTTTACGACAGCCTGATCTATCAAATAACTCTTCGCACAATCCACGAACTTTATGAAGCTGATGCAGTCAACGCTTTGGATTCCATTGTATTCAATGGCTGGGTTGAGTCCATTGATAAAGCTACTGGTAAACAGGTGGATGCTTGCATCTTATCCGTCCAAGCAAATCGGGCTGAGTTTCTGTCCGTTAATTTGGCGAGTGTCGATCCTAAGCTTTGTTTCAAAAACCTTAAAGGTGTTGGCAGTTCAAAATTGCATAGTCTGACCCCTATTGCTCCAGTTCTCAGCATTAGCCGTGATGACAAACGTTTTGTTTCATCTTATGAGGTTACGGATAAACTTGATGAGTCTAATAACCTCGCTGCAATGGATTGGGAAGACTTTGAACATCTCATTAGAGAGATTTTCGAAAAGGAATTCGCACAGTCAGGAGGAGAGGTCAAGGTAACTCAAGCCAGTCGGGATGGCGGAGTTGATGCAGTCGCGTTTGATCCTGATCCAATTCGTGGTGGCAAGATAGTCATTCAAGCGAAGCGTTACACCAACACAGTTGGAGTATCAGCAGTTCGTGACCTTTATGGAACAGTGATGAATGAAGGCGCTACAAAGGGAATTCTTGTTACAACTGCTGACTATGGTCCCGATGCTTACGAGTTTGCAAAAGGGAAACCTCTCACACTGTTAAGCGGAAGTAACCTTTTGCATCTGCTGGAGAAACACGGGCACAAAGCTACAATTGATATTAAAGCTGCGAAACAGATTTTGGCAGATAAAGAAAAAGATAAATCGTGATGTGCGTGCCGGCGTATAATACCTAAAAAGTACTGCGTTGCGCTGTTCATTTCACATTGAGCACAAAAAATTGTTTGCCATCAAATCCTTCAACCTGTGTTGACAAAG
>JACPVN010000506.1 GCA_016191715.1 Ignavibacteriota bacterium
AGACCTTGTTCGTTCTGTTTACTGCTTACCAAGGAAGTTTTGGTTTTTCTTTGTGGCTGTATTGTTTGTTTTCAGGGTTGATGCACAACTTTAGAAAATAATGATTGTTTTTCAATAAAGAGATTTGTACAATAAGTCAGCAATGTAGAAGCACAAATGCCGGAAAAGAATTATCGGATTATTTTGGATGAAGAAAACAGCCTTTTTGTTTACTATGAAACTATTGGCGGACAGGTAACAGCATTTGTCGTAAAGTTATTATCAATCATAGATGATGAAGAAGTGGAAATTCTTCGGTACGACAGCGGACATGGAGTACCGCATATTGATATTCTAAACGCTGATGGTGAAGTAGAAAGAAAAATATGGCTTCATCATCTGACTCATGCACAAGCATTTACAGAAGCACAGGAAACAATTACAACACATTATCAATTTTATCGAGAAAGGTTTATACAATGGAAAAACGAAAAAAAGAAAAACAACTAACCCAGATAGAACATGCCCATGATTGGACGCTTGAAGATATGGAACGTGATTTACTTGCACGGGGTGCAATAGAAATTACTCCCGAAGAGATGAAAAAAGAACCTTATGTAACATACATGAAAAACATAAAGAAAAACGGAAAGTTTATTTGTGATTAACAAAACGCCACACCACACAACATATATGGCGTGGCATTTTTGTTGAGACTTAACCTTGCGAAGGTTTTACCGTTACGAAGACAAGCAACATTCTCTTTACGATAAGTAGTAATAGACAGAGAAACCTGTAAGTGTGGTTCTGAAGATTGTTTTTCAGTTTAGAGATTTGTACAATAGCATGAAACATAACTGATATGAAACTCACAAAAAGCCAATACAATATACTTGCTGAAATCTCTAAAGACTCTTGTACAATTGTTTTTGGTGCTTTGCTGATAAGCTGGGTGTTTTCTAAAGAGCCGACGCAATCGTATTCCATTATAATTGGGTTTTGTCTTTATATGGTATTTCTTTTTCTTACATTATTCTTAAAGAAGAAAGGTAATTCTGATGGATAAAGTTATTATTATTAGCTCCGGTATTTTACTCATTTTACTTGCTGTCACCCTTTGGGCAACATGGCAAGATAAAAAACACAGCAAAAAAATATAGATGCGTTAACACGTTTACAACCAACAACAACACTTTACAAAACATAAAGGATGCACTACCATGAAACAGAATTACTTTTTTATCATCATATCAGTGATTGGTGTTCTTTTAACTTTTAATTCTGATGTAATTGCACAAGAGTACGCCACCGACGCAAACACAGTTTTACTTTTGCACATGAATGAAACAAGCGGAGTTGTAATCAATGATGAAAGTGGAAATGGAAACCACGGAACTGCAAGTGGGGCAACTATAGATAATGGAAAGTTTGGAAATGCACGTAATTTTCTTACAGTCAATGATTATGTAAATATTGATGACAATCCTCTCTTAGATTTTTCCATTAGCAGAAAGTTCACGGTTGATTTCTGGATAAATGTTTCCCCCACTTCTCACAGCGATGTATCGGTTATATCCAAAATGGGTGGAGGTTCTGACGAAGATGATGATTGGCGATTTGTCCTTGCTGGTAATAACAGGATATTCTTTGACGTCAATTCTTCAACAACAGGAGGAAGTCCGGACGATGTTATAGGTAGTACAATGGCTTTGCCGACAGGACGGTGGGTACACATTGCGGGAGTATGGGATGGAAATAATCATTTTCAACATATTTATATTAATGGGACTTTAGATACTTCTAACTCGTCAGTAATTGGGACAATCGCTCATACATCAATCAAGTTAAGATTAGGTCATGAGCAGTCAGTCGGGACTGTACCTATGAATTCTTTTTTTGGATTACTAGATGAAGTTCGTATTTCCAACAAACCACGGGAACCGTGGGAATTTAATTATCCTGTAGTAAAGACTGTCACCCCCTCCCAAAACGCACTCAACATCCCCAAATCCACCAACATTTCTGCTACGTTCAATGTTGCAATGAACACGACAACATTAAACGCAAGCAACATTCTCATTCACGGCTCGCAGAGTGGAAAGCACGCAGGTGTAATTACACCGAGCGGAGATACTGCATTTACGTTTGACCCCACAACAGATTTTATGGCGGGAGAAATTATAAATGTTACTCTCACCAAAAACATAACAAGCGCAAGCGGAGATAGTTTGACGAATGGGTATCATTGGAGTTTCACAGTAGCGACAATGCCAAGTTGTGGAATATTTACAACAAAAGTAGATTATCAAACAGGAACTTATCCATATTCAGTGTATGCTAGTGATGTAGATAACAACGGCAGTGTCGATATACTCACGGCGAACATGGACGCCTATACAGTTTCTGTATTAAAGAACATTGGTGATGGTACATTTGCAGACTAAGCGGATTACACAACTGAAGCTAAACCACGTTCAGTGTTTGCAAGTGATATAGATGGTGACGGCGACGCTGATATGATTGTCGCGAACGGGGCTGATAACAGTAATCCTAGCACAGTTTCCGTTTTAAAGAACATAGGTGATAGTACATTTGCAAACAAAGTGGACTACACAACAGGAAATTTAGCGCATTCAGTGTTTGCAATTGATATTGATGGTGACGGTGATGCCGATATACTTGTTGCGAACCTGAAATCATCTACAGTTTCCATATTAAAGAACAACGGCGACGGAACTTTTGCAGACAAAGTGGATTACATTACAGGAAATACACCAATTTCAGTGTATGCAAGTGATATAGATAGGGACGGTGATGTTGATATACTTGTTACGAACGATAGTTCTAACACAGTTTCAGTTTTGAAGAACAACGGCGATGGCACGTTTGTAGATAAAGTGGATTACCCTACGGGAAATTTTCCATATTCAGTGTTCGTAAGTGATATAGATGAGGACGGCGATGTCGATATGCTCGTTACATGCTATAGTTCCAATACAGTTTCCGTTTTGAAGAACAACGGCGACGGAACTTTTGCAGATAAAGTGGATTACACTACGGGAAGTTTACCAGAGGCAGTATTTGCAAGTGATATAGATGGTGACGGCGATGCCGATATGCTTGTTGTGAACGGTGCTTCGAACACAATTTCCATTTTGAAGAATAACGGTGATGGCACATTTACAGGCAAAATGGATTACCCTACGGGAAGTACTCCACATTCAGTTTATGCAAGTGATGTAGATGGTGACGGCGATGCCGATATGGTTGTTGTGAACCGACATGACAATACCGTTTCCATCTTCAAAAACGAATGTAATGGTTCTCTTTCAGGCACCAAGTTCAACGACCTCAACGCCAACGGCATCAAAGACGGAGGTGAGCCCGGATTACCAAACTGGAGTATCTACCTTTCAGGCGCGGCGAGTGAAACAACTCTTACTGATGTAAACGGAAATTATTCTTTCACGAATCTACAAGCAGGAACGTACACCATCAGTGAAGAGCAACGGAGTGGTTGGGAACAAACGTTTCCTGTTTCACCAAGCACATACACAATTACACTTTCTGCAGGACAAGATACCACGGGATTTGATTTCGGGAATATCCAACTCTTTTCCATTACTGCATCAGCAGGAGCGAACGGGAGTATCACACCTTCCGGAATAATCACAGTACGGAACGGACACGATACAACATTCACTATCACTCCAAATTCTAATTACCGTATTGACAGCGTCATTGTTGATGGCATTTTTGTCGGTACATCATCCACTTACACATTTGATAGTGTTACTGCCAATCATACAATAAGAGCAACTTTTGCTCAAAGCGTCGGTTCAATATCGGGAAGGAAGTTCGAAGATGTCAACGGCAATGGAATATTTGATGGGAGTGATGGAGTATTGGGTGGATGGAGAATGTATCTTTCCTATACATGTTGCGATACCGCGCCCCTTGCTTCTACTCTGACCGATATAAATGGTTACTACTTATTTTCAAATCTTTTGCCTGATAATTACACAATATCGGAGCAATTACAATCTGGCTGGTTACGAACTTTTCCCGACTCAGGTTACTATACAATCGCTCTTTCCGGAGGAGATAGCATCACCGGAAAAGATTTTGGGAACTATAAGTACGGAAGTATTTCGGGGCAAAAGTTTAGTGATGAAAATGCCAACGGCATTCAGGATTCTTCCGAATCGGGTGTGAAGAACTGGAAAATTTATCTTGCCGGTTCAGTCAATGATTCTACTACGACCGATTCACTCGGTTATTATTCTTTCAGGAATCTTTTTGCCCGCACTTATGACATCAGTGAGGAATCGCGTAACGGGTGGGTTCGGACCTTACCGTTATCAGGCATGTATAACGTCTCGATAACAAGTGGTGATAGTCTGACTGGATTTGATTTTGGGAATTTCCTCTTTGCCGATACAGTCAAGTTGCGAACTTTCCGCATTGAGACGTTTGCAAAATCAAAGGCGACTTTTTCATGCA
>JACPVN010000507.1 GCA_016191715.1 Ignavibacteriota bacterium
ACTCCTATGGGTCCGGCATTACTTATCTTGAAATCACAACGAGATACTGTGAACGGACAACTCATCAGAGAAATTGAATTCCCAAACAAACTCGACTCGGAAGAACCTGCAATTGTTGACTTGAATCCTTCAGGCGGTTCAAATTCAAAAACGATTGTATTTGGTTCGTGGAGCGAGATGAGTACGCCAATAAAAAACGGCTCACTCTATGCCGTTTGGTTTGATTTATCGGCAGGCAATCTTCAAACAGCGACAGCGAACATTGATAGCATCATGCTTCAACAAATTGCACACGGTACCGATGGTGAAGTTCAAGGCGATGAAATTCCGGTTTTTCGTTCCTCACCAATGATATGGAATTTTGGTGACGGTGAAACTGCGTTCTTTACATGGATGGGAGATTTCACGAAGATAACATCGAGCAGAATTTCTGCTGTCGGACTTTCGTTCAGTCAGGCAAATCAACAAGTAGAATTTACACCAAAGTGGACGAAGTGGTACATCCCGATGGATAGTGTTGTATGGCCACTCATGGATTGGAAACCAACGATAGCGCTTTTACCGAGACCGGGAAGAGACACGTTGATTGTTTCCGCCGGAGGAAGAGGTAGCACGGAAGGGAGTCAGTCGGGTGATTATGGCTATTGCAATGATTCCGCGATTGGATGGGTTGGTGCGTTCAAACCGAATGGTGATGTCGCGTGGGCGAACAGATATGTAAACGAAGGAAACATCCGTTCATCCTGCGCGGTTGCCGACGTTGATAACGACGGACGATTTGAAACTCTCGTTGCATTCGGTTGCCGCGGGATGTTTCGCTGTTATGATGACAGTGGAAACATGAAATGGGAATATCAACTTGGAACGAACTCACCGAACGAATGGACTCGTCGTTCCATCTGTTCTCCTTCCATAGGTGATGTTGATGGCGATGGCTTTTTGGAAGTTATCGTCTCGGCATTTGATGGATACGTTACGTGTTTGGGCGGTCCTGTTTCCTCCACAGAAGTAACACGACATTACGACGTTGCAGAAAAATGGAATATGGTATCAATTCCACTTGCCGTCAATGATTACACGAAAGATAGTTTATTCCCGACAGCAAGTTCATCCGCGTTTGCATTTCAGGCAGGATATACTGCGCATAATATTCTTGAAAACGGTACAGGTTACTGGTTGAAGTTCGACAGCGCACAGCAAGTCCAAATGACAGGATTTGTAATTACCTCAGACACGATTGATGTAACAGCGGGATGGAATATGATTGGCTCGGTAAGTTCACAAGTCGCTGTTAGTTCAATCGTTACAAATCCGGATGATAATATCGAAGGAAATATTTTTGGATACGAGTACGGTTATGTCATCGCGACGGAGATTGTCCCGGGAAAATCGTATTGGGTGAAGGCAACACACGGTGGACAGGTGATTCTCAATTCCGCACTTGTTAGGAAGAGAAGGTAAAGCAACGAGTTGTATTTTAAGCCGATTCTTTTTTCAGGGAATCGGCTTTTTCTTTTTGTCTCTCACGGAAGATTCCTCTATATTCTCCCCGCTATGAGTTCAAAAATGTTTGTTGCTGTTGCCGGAAATATCGGTTCCGGGAAATCTTCTCTTACACGAATGCTGGGAAGTTATTACAATTGGAAAACGTACTTCGAATCGGTGGATGACAATCCGTACCTTTCCGATTTTTACGGAGACATGAATCGCTGGTCGTTCAATCTGCAAGTCTATTTTCTTTCCAAGCGATTTAATGACCACAAGAAAATCGTTGAATCTCCGGAGAGTTCTATACAAGACCGTTCGATTTATGAAGATGCAGAAATCTTCGCACGCAATCTTCATCTTATCGGGAAAATGGACAAGCGCGACTACACGAATTATGTTGAGTTGTTCAAAGTGATGATGCAGTATCTTAAGCCGCCCGATTTGCTTATCTATCTCGAAGCGAGAATCGAAACGCTTCTCACACAAATTTCGCGGCGGGGAAGAGAGTACGAACAGTCTATCCCCCGTTCCTATCTCGAGCAGTTGGATGACCATTACAAGGAATGGATTTCCAACTATAAAAGTGGTCCGCTTCTCATTATACCTTCTGATGAAGTTGATTTCGTTCATGAGCGGGGCGACTTCAATCGCGTCCTTCTTCTTATTCAGAGTAAATTACTCGAGATAGGGTACGCGAACAACAAGTAAGTTTCCTGTTGACGGTTTACAGTTTCCGGTTGTTCAAAGAAAAACAGGAAACAAGAAACTGAGAACTGTAAACTCATTTATCTTCTTTTAGGGAGAGAATTGTTTTGTATGCAGGCTGGTTTTTCAAAAACGATTTTGCTATCTCCGCCTGAGCATCATCAACGAGCGTAGCGGAAATTCTTCCATGCTCGCCTTTGAAGCGGGACATGATCTCCCGTCGTGCGGTGCGGAGGATTTCTTTGCTGTTTTGCTGAATACAGTTTTCTTTTTCTAATTCAATCTTCTTTTTTAGTTGTTCGATTTCTTCCCGGATAAAGTTGCTGTATGTTGCTGTTACCGCGATTTCAGAAAGTTCGGAAAGTTTTTTTTCTCCTTCGTCCTGAAATGTGAACTTTAGACTATCGAGAAATGAGTCGAATTCTTTCAATAATTTATCATCACTGATAAGCATTGAATCCCGATGGTTGCTGATGTACTTGTTGGTAAACCGGTAGAAGGCAGAACGACGAAGAAGTTCTTTCATCATTGCGCTCTGTTCTGACTCTGTAACAGTTGAGTCCGGTGTGACGCCGCCCGCTTCGAAGACGGAACGACCGTTTTTTGTTTTGAATTTGTGGCGCAGACTTTCGGGCGTTACTGCAAACACGCCCGCTTTATCTTTGTGCATGTAATCAATTTCCTGGATACAGCGACCGCTCGGCGTGTAGTATTTCGCCGTCGTCATTTTCAATTGCGAACCGAATGCAAGCGGAACAATTGTTTGCACCAATCCTTTTCCGAAACTGCGTGTACCGATGATAACGGCGCGGTCTAAATCCTGCAACGCCCCGGCAACAATTTCGCTCGCGCTCGCGCTATTCTTGTTGATAAGAACCACCAAAGGAACATCGGGAAGCATCGGTTCTTCCTCGGCAGAATATTTTTTCTCGGTTTCTTTTTTCCGTCCGCGCGTTGTAACAATCAAACTTCCTTTCGGAACAAATTTTTCAACAATATCGGTGGCGGATTCGAGTAAGCCGCCGGGATTATCGCGCAGGTCGAGAATTAATCCGTTCAATGTTCCTTTAAGTTTCAATTCTTTGAGTGCGAGACGAACTTCATCTCCTGCTGTGCGGGCAAAGCGTTCGAGTTTGATGTAACCAATTCCGCTATCAATGTAATCTGCGAACGTCACGTTCTTCAATTGGATTTCTTCGCGCATCAAAACAAATATGAGCGGTTCTTTTTCGCCGTCCCGTTCGATTGTTAACGTTACTTCCGTTCCCGGTTCGCCGCGTGTCAACGGACGAATCTGGTCTGCTTTCATTCCTGAAACTGATTTGCCGTCAACTTCTAAGATTCTATCGCCTGGTTGTAAACCCTGTCGTTGTGCCGAGTATCCTTCCATGAGAGTTGTAATTGTCACTTTATCATCACGGATGCCGATGGTAATTCCGATACCGCCGTATTTTCCTGAAGTAATCAACTCGACTTCGCCTCCTTCATCTTCAGCGATAAAATTAGTGTACGGGTCAAGCCCCGCTAACATACCGTCAATACCGGAGTGCATGAACTTCTCCGGGTCGAGTTCATCAACATAGTTCATTGTGATTTCTTTATAGACTCGTCCATACACTTCAATGCTTTTGTTAATCTTGAAGAAAAAATCTCCTTCAAACTTTTTGAAGCCGACGAAAATTCCGGCAAGAAAAACTACAAAAATGAT
>JACPVN010000508.1 GCA_016191715.1 Ignavibacteriota bacterium
AAGTTCAACGATATGAACGGTGATAGCCTGACAACAGGCGACCCGACATTAAACGGGTGGACTATTCAATTATGGAAAGGTGAAGTGCTGGTTGCTACTGCTGTCACTTCCGGAAATGGAAATTATTCATTCGGAAATTTGTCTCCCGGCAGCTACGGCATCACTGAAGTGGTACAACAAGGATGGGTACGAACTGCACCGCAGGGTGGAGTTCATTTTGCTACGCTTTCTTCAGGACTGAACGTAACAGGAAAAGACTTTGCTAACTTCAATCTTGTTTCTATTGGTGGAATGAAGTTCAACGATTACGATGGTGACTCCGTGAAAGATGTGAATGAAAACGGATTGCCTGATTGGCGCATACTGCTTCAGAAAGACGGTATTCCGTTTGATACCGCAATTACTGATGTGAATGGAAATTATTCATTCACAGAATTGTTTGCAGGAGAGTACAACATCTGTGAAGAGGGTGTGCAAGGCTGGTATCAAACAAAGCCGTCAGTACCGTGTTACACCGTCACTACGATGAGTGGTGTCAATATAACGGACAAAGACTTCGGGAACTTCCAGTATGGTTCAGTTGCAGGCTACAAATTCTTTGACCATGACAGCGGCGGAGATTTCGACTCCCAGTTTGACGATTTCTTAGACAGTCTGAGAGTTGTTTTAATCGGAACGCATACTCAACCTGAAACTGTGTTGACCGATGCGAACGGGCAATTCCTGTTTGAGCAAGTTCCGGCAGATGATTATATCGTGCAGGAAGTACCGCGAGCCTTGTGGCGACAAACCTATCCGGCACTTGGCGCATCGTATTCTCTGACGATGATGAGCGGATTGGATACAAGCGGATTTGTATTCGGGAACTTCTACATGCCGGACACGGGAAAGTACCGGACATTTATGCGTACTGATTACTACAAAGCGGCATCAGCAAAACCAAAAGGAAAAACTCAAATCAAAAAACCGAATGCAGGGAATATCCGTGATAGCGTATTTCTTAACCGCGGATTCGGTTGGGATTCTCCAATTGACAGCGGGTATCTTCGTGTCGGTATCCGGAGATATGACAGCACCGATTGCTACGGTTGGTTCTTCTTCCCGTACGACAGCGTTAGGGAAAAGACTCAACGAAAACGCGGGTACCATGCACCTTCAGTTTCAAAATATCAATTTGCGAAGCCATGGAAGAAGGAACCGAAGACAAATTACTTCCGATGGACGGGTGAGATAAATACATCATCGCAGTTTGCCAATGCAGTAAATCACTTGGCGTTTGAATTACTCACGTTGAAAACAAACGTGGCGGCGAGCGATTTGGGACATACTCCTGTTGGCTTGGGTGATTTGGTCTTCGATAGACTTTCCGGTGCTGATACCATCTTCAACAATATGACTATCAGACAAATCATGGCAAAGTGTGATACGGCGTTAACGATGGGACTTATCCATTGTCCCGCACCCGCCTTGCCGGATACCGTGATACCGATAGGGCGTTTGATTGTTATGGATAGTGTCATTACAAGATTGAACCGGGATTTCTGGAAAGCGCTCGATTCGAGAAAGTTTACAGACTCGATTTCGACAAGCCCGCTACGGTTCAAGGGTGGAGTTGCCTTGTATAAAGTCTCATACCTGAAACGTGATTACACGAAGGTGTCTGCATTGACAAGATTTGTCCCGACGGTTGTTCAATCAGCAATTCCGTATGAATATTTGCTTGAACAAAATTATCCGAATCCGTTTAATCCGCGAACTGTTATCCGTTATCAGTTATCCGTTACAAGTACTGTAACATTGAAAATATTCGACTTGCTTGGACGCGAAGTACAGTCTATCGCGGATAATGAGATTATGGATGAAGGTGAATACGAAATGGAATTTGACGCGACTCATTTAGCATCGGGTGTCTATTTTTATCGCCTCGTTGCGAACGGAATTGAAGATAATTCAAATGCTTTCGTTGACGTAAAGAAAATGTTGCTCGTCAAATGAGGAGTACTTCAGTATTCAGTTTGTGAGTACTGAGATTTTTGAAAAAAGCCCGCTTTGGAAACGAAGCGGGCTTTTTTGTTGTGCGAATCAACACAGAAAAAATTATTATCGTTGTATAGTCTGAAAAAACTCAATACATTTACATCGAAGTAACGCAGTCAAAAACAATTCACAAAGGTACCAGTTATGAAATCTTGTAAACTATTCATTTTTCTCATGCTTTTGCTCTGCATGATGATTGAGCCAGTGAGCGCGCAATATGTGCGTCAATGGGTTGCCCGATATACCGGTCCGACGAAAAAAACGAACGAAGTCGCCTCCATGATGGCGGCTGATGATTCGGGCTTCGTCTATGTTACCGGATGGACAAAACGAAAAACCACCAACGTGGATTACGTCACGTTGAAATATTCTCCCGATGGAGAACTCGTCTGGTCGGCTTTTTATGGTGCGACAGGAAAAGGGGACGACAAAGCGCTTGCTATGGCAGTTGACACCTCCCATAATGTTTATGTAACAGGAACGTCCGCAACAACAAGCAACGGACTGAATATCGTTACCGTAAAGTACGATAGCAACGGAATAATTCTCTGGACGAAATCGTACAACGGTTCCGGCAACGGAGAAGACGTGCCGGTTGCTATTGCGGTGAATGATTCACAACATGTTTATGTTTCCGGTTACAGCGTCGGTGCAGGAACGAGTTATGATTATATCACTATCAAATACGATTCGCTGGGAAATGAAGTCTGGGCGAAACGATACAACGGTCCGGCGAACGGAGATGACCGTGCGTATGCGATGGCGCTTCGTGGAACAACTGATGTGTACGTTACCGGTGCAAGTACCGATACGATGTATGATTATTTCACCATCAAATACAACGCGGCAACAGGTGATTCTGTTTGGGGAGTCCGGTACAACGGTTCCGGTGATGGGGATGATATCGCTCGCGGAATTGTCTTACGAAGCTCAACCGATTTGGTTATTACCGGAAGCAGTAAAGATTCTGTGAATGGATTCGACTATGTCACCATCAGATATAATTCTTCCGGCGTTGAACAATGGAACGCGCGCTACAACGGTAACGCGAACAGCGATGACCACGCCTATGCAATTGATATCCACAGTAACAGCAGAATTTATGTAACCGGCAGAAGTTTGCAAGTTGGCAGTTTTAACGATGCAACGACTGTCAAATATAATTACAGCAATGGCTCGGAAGATTGGGTGATGAACTTTAACGGCGCCGCGAATGATGATGATAAAGGAGTAGCAATGGTCGGCGGCGGTTCACCCTATGTTGCCGCGGCAAGCAGTGGTTTCGGTGTCGGGTTTGATTATGCCTTGATTTCGTACAACGGAAGCAACGGAGACGAAAATTGGAACACAACCTACAATGGAACCGGCAACCTGGATGATATTCCCGTGGATATTCTTTCATCCGACGGTGCAATTTATGTAACCGGAAAAAGCAGTCCCGATGCAAAAACGACGGACATTGTGACCATCAAATATGTTGATAAAAACAAACTGAAATATCGCACTGTTCTTCAGGATAGTCTGGCGGGGAAGGCGAACAATCTCACCAAATCAACGGCAAATTACGGTAACTTCCGTGATGAAGCGTTTGCGAAAGCATTTCCGAAAATCAAAAAAGGATTTCCCGGCGCGCCGGGTGGAATGGTTCTTGGCAACGCGCGACCTGATAGCGCGCTCGCCTACGGTTGGGTTCGCATGACAAGCGGAAAGGCAATCACGAAGTTTATTCCGCAAACAGGAACACCGCGCGGATTTGACCTGTACGGCGGAGTCTCCTTTGTTGGCGAGAAGAAGGATGCGAAACTTGACAAGTACAACAATAAACTTGTCGGGAATCTGATTGCTTTACGACTCAATATCGGCGCGAGCGATGCCGAGGTAACGCCGCCGACGTTTGGTAATTTAACATACGAGGGATTTGATACAGTCGGCGGACTAGTATTAACGGGAATGTCTCTGAGGCAGATTGCTTCGCTTACGGATAACTTTCTCACGTACTGGCAAAAATATCCGACGCTCGAGTGGAGCCGACTTGATTCCGTCCTTGCAAAAATAAATTCTGCATTTACAGGAGAGTTAAAAGTAGTCAGTGCGTCTCCCTTAGTATTTACCGGCGCCGTGTTGATTGATAGCGTCGTGTTCCTTTCTCCCGGTATCGCCCCGATGACAGAACCATTAAAATTTATTCCCGGCTCGCTTGATGAGACGCCAACCACATTTGCGCTCAGTCAGAATTATCCCAATCCATTCAACCCGAATACGAATTTCGGATTTCGGATTGCCACTTTCGGATTAGTGAATTTGAAGGTGTATGATATGATTGGAAGGGAAGTGGCAACCGTAGTGGATAATCAGACGATGGAAGAAGGAGAATATGAGTTTTCGTTTGATGGTTCTTCGCTGGCAAGCGGTGTTTATTTCTACCGGTTGTTCGTAACACCGGTTGACGGAAGCGAAAACTTCACCGACGTTAAACGGATGTTGATGATGAAATGACATAGTCATTTCATCAGAAATCCCGCAGGGCGGGAGTGTTATGAAATAGTGCCAAAGTATGTGCCACGCACTTGTTCTTCAATTATCATCGTTGCGCTTCGTGTGAGATGAACTTGAAAGGGGAAGTGCGTGGCACCTTTGCTTTTCCATTTCAAATGTTTGTAGAGGTATTATATTTCTATATTTCTATATGTTTATAGAGGTATTGTTAATTGTTGAAAAGTTGCTTATACTTGCAACGTGTTGATATATAAGTAGTTATTTAAATAATTGTTAAATCTTTTTTTCTTATTTGTTAAATCTTTTAACAAGTCCGGTTGTTACATGCCTGATGCAAAATTTCCCCATTACGAATTGAAACTGATTGAACCTTCCTTTGATTCACCACTTACCGATTTAATTATCGGGTTAGATCACCTAAGGAAGAAAAAATTAGTGGGTTCAACCCATCCCAAAGTTTTTTTTCAAATCAAACATATCTTTCACACCTTAGAAAGTATCGGTTCGGCAAGAATTGAGGGGAATAATACAACCATTGCAGAATATATTGAAACGAAGCTTGATGAAAGCGTAAATGTTTCCTCCGGGATGAAAGAAATCCAAAACATTGAAAAAGCGATGGGATTTATTGAAGAGAACATCAAGGAGTATCCGATCAATCGCGCATGGATTAGTGAAATGCACAAAATGGTCGTTGATGGCTTGTTGCCTCCGCCAGACGGTGAAGGAGACCATTCCCCGGGGCAATATCGAAAACATCAGGTGGCGATAACGAAATCAAAACATATTCCGCCTGAGTGTCTGAGTATAGAAGAATATATGAACGAGCTTACGAATTTTATTCAACGGGAAGATAGCTCGAAATACGATTTATTAAAAGCCGCGATTGCCCATCATAGATTTGCTTGGATACATCCCTTCGGAAACGGAAACGGAAGAACGGTGCGATTATTAACATACGCTATGCTCGTGAAGGTTGGTTTTAATGTTCATGTCGGACGGATTGTAAACCCAACTGCGATATTTTGCAGCAAGAGAGATGATTATTATAAGTATTTGTCGTTAGCAGATCGTGGAACAAGGGAAGGAATTCTGCAATGGTCAGAATATGTTTTGAAAGGGCTCAAAGAAGAAATAGAAAAAGTAGATAGATTGCTTGATTATGATTTTCTTAAAAAAGAAATTCTTCTGCCTGCCACGAATCATTCGTTGGAACGTCAATATATTACTGAAGCAGAAGCAAAAGTGTTGAGACGAGTTATCGAGAAACAAGTAGTGCAAGCCGGTGATTTGAAAGAACTATTTCCCGGAAAGGTTGATGCTGAAGTGTCACGTCAGATTCGAAAACTGATTGATAAGAAAATGCTGGTTCCGGAAAAAGAAGGAACACGAAAGTACGTGCTGCGGTTTGATAACAATTTTTTATTGAGAGGAGTAATGAAGTCGCTCGATAAAAAAGGTTTTCTGCCGATACGAGACGAACCGTAAAACAACTCTGTGCCAACCTTGCGAAGGTTTGAGCGTCAGTTCAGGTGTGAACCTTCGCAAGGTTCCCTTTTGTCACCCTCATTAAATATCGTTACATTGTAACCGTACAGACTGCCAAAGTCAACTAATCCTTAACCAGCCATTAACTGAAAGTTTTTATGAAGAAATCATTCTTCAACGTTATTGTATTCTCTTTTCTGTTTTTTGTGATGAGTGCTTACAATCTCAACGCACAAAATCTTGATTTATCAGGTTGGATTGTAGAACAAGCCAATGCTACCGTAACAATCACGCTCCCATCTGGGACAACAATAGCTCCAGGTGGTTATGTTGTTATCGGACGAAATGCAACTCAAAGTCAATTTGAAACGTTTTGGGGAACAACACTACCGTCAAATGTAACATATATAAATGGCTTTACTGTTGTTGGAAGTAATGGATTTCCTACTATTAATGGCAGTGAAACCTATATTTTAAAAAACGCATCAAATGCAATCGTCGATGGACCTACCATTGCACAGGCATCGTCAGCTGGAGAATCTATCCAACGTAAACGTCCAAATTATCCTGCCGGACAAGATACAAGTTGGAATAGACTTTCACCGACGAGTTCAACAGCGACACCAGGTTCTGGGGCAACGCTTTCTTCCAGCGGAATGGTTGTCATTAACGAGTTTTCTGATGCAACGACATTCAACAATGAATTCGTTGAGATCTATTATGATCTAGAGGGAGAGCCTACTGGAGTTGGAACTGCAACGATTTCTCCCGACACTGTAAATCATTCTGTACTAACAAATTTTGAAATTACGTATGCAACAGATGCAACTGTCATCATAACTGATATGCGAATTATTGTTCCATCGAATTTCAGTTGGTCGCACGATATTGCCGATGTCAATTATACAAATATGACGACAACGGGCTCTGTTTCAGGTGATACAATTTATTTCAATTCTATTACCTTCAATG